>JAAZXX010000577.1 GCA_014239995.1 Verrucomicrobiia bacterium | reverse complement strand
CTTTGAACTCGGTTTTGTGGATGAGCTGGGTGGATTTGAGGACGCCGTCGCCCGTGCCAAGTCCATTGCGGGGCTCCCGTCAGCCAAGCTTGTCACCTATGACAAGCCTTTTTCCTTTTCATCCTTCTTTCGCCTGGTTGGGAAGACTCAGCCAAGTCAAAAAATCGAGATTGATCTTGGTTTTGACGTTCCACGCCTCGACGCCGGGAGACTTTACCTGCTTTCACCAACCTACATTCACTGAACCAAATCGATTTGCCTTTTTCTCATGCCATCAAGAAAACCTGATTCAAAACCCAAGAAGAACCCGAGCGATGTATTGATCATTGCGGACTCCGAGCACAGTGCCGATATGCTCTACGCGACCGGGATGTTCGTTCCTGATCCTTTTGTCTATCTGAGACGCAAGGGGAAGGGAATGCTTTGCATGAGTGACCTGGAATTTGATCGTGCATCCAAGGAGGCCCCTCATTGCGATGTGATATCGCTCTCCAAAATACAAGCCACCTTGCGTCGTCAGGGCGTCCGGCAAGCCGGATGGGGGGAAGTTGCCTGCTGGTTGCTTCGCAAACACAGGATCAAGACGATCCAGGTTCCTGAAAATTTCCCCTTGAAGATGGCCCGCATCATTGCCGAGGGATGCCCCGAGGTGGTGCTTGAAGCCTGCGAAGTATTCCCCGAGAGACTGATCAAGACCCCCAGGGAAATTCGTCACCTGCAGGATGCACTGCGCATGACGGAAATCGGCCTCAAGGTTGCTGTTCGAACCCTGAAGCAATCCAAGGTAGGCCCAGGGAATCGCTTGCTGCTTCGAGGGAAACCGCTGACTTCTGAAAAACTGCGAGCCGTGATCCATACCGCCATCTGCCAGGAGGGTGGCTTGGCCAGCAATACCATCGTGGCTGGTGGTAACCAGGCATGCGATCCTCATGACCGCGGTTCCGGTCCGCTCAGGGCCCATCAGCCCATCATTCTGGACATCTTTCCCAGGTCCGAGACCTCGGGTTACTTCGGAGACATGACCCGTACGGTCGTACGCGGCAAGGCAAGTGAGGCCGTCAAGCAGCAGTATGCGGCGGTGGGGGAGGCCCAGCAGGTGGCGATTGAAATGATGCGTGATGGGGTTTCAGGCCTGGAGGTGCATACGGCTGTGGAGTCCGTGTTCCGCAAGCTCGGGTTTCCCACTGAACGTATCAAGGGACGTATGTCAGGATTCTACCACGGGACTGGGCATGGGCTTGGACTGGAAATTCACGAATGGCCTCGCATGGGAAGCAGCTCCACAGACATCCTCAGGAGTGGTCATGTCATGACCGTGGAACCCGGACTCTATTATCATGGCATTGGCGGTGTGCGCCTGGAAGATGTTGTCGTGGTACGCTCCGGGAAAACCCGTGTATTGACGGGGTTTGAAAAGGTCTTGGAAATTTGAAGTCCACATAATAAAAGAGAAAAGTTTATGCGATCAACGGAACGATCCAAGGAATTATTCAAGGCATCCCTGATGCATATTCCGGGTGGCGTGAATTCACCTGTACGTGCTTTTCGCGCGGTAGGTGGGGAACCGTTTTTTGTGGATCGTGCCCATGGATCCCATATTTGGGATGTCGATGGTAACGCCTATATTGATTACGTGGGCACCTGGGGACCAGCCATTCTTGGTCATGCTCACTCTGGAATCATTGACGCGATAAAGCAGGCTGCTGATCTGGGGACAAGTTTTGGTATCCCTAACCCGCACGAGCCCCGCATGGCTGAGTTGATCAAGGAATTGTTTCCAAGCATTGACAAGGTGCGGATGTGTAACTCAGGTACCGAGGCCTGCATGAGCGCCATCCGTCTGGCCAGAGGAGCCACTGGACGCGATAAGATCATCAAGTTTGATGGTTGTTACCATGGGCATACCGATTCCCTCCTGGTCAAGGCAGGTTCTGGGGCATTGACTTTTGGTCATCCAGACAGTGCAGGGGTTCCCAAGGAGTTTACCCAGCATACAGTCGTAGTCCCCTACAACGACACGGAAGCCGTGGCGAAGGCACTGGAAGCAAACAAGGAAAAGGTAGCTGGCATTATCCTCGAGCCCATTGTGGGCAATGCGGGACTTATTCTTCCCAGGGAAGGATTCCTTGAAAAACTGCGCGAACTTACCCGTGAGCACGGTGCCATGCTTATTTTTGACGAAGTGATGACGGGGTTTCGAGTTGCCAAAGGAGGAGCACAGGAGCTTTATGGCGTGGTGCCTGATTTAACCTGCCTTGGTAAA
The DNA here is from genome assembly GCA_014239995.1 of Verrucomicrobiia bacterium. Classification (GTDB taxonomy): domain Bacteria; phylum Verrucomicrobiota; class Verrucomicrobiia; order Limisphaerales; family AAA164-E04; genus AAA164-E04. The sequence continues at coordinate 711 of JAAZXX010000577.1, read as the reverse complement.
ATCATCGGAGGAGGCCTGCCCGTGGGTGCTTTCGGCGGGCGAGCTGATATCATGGACTGCCTTGCCCCGCTTGGACCCGTCTATCAGGCGGGAACACTTAGTGGAAATCCCTTGGCAATGGCCGCTGGTATGGCTGCCCTGGAGGCCTTGAAGTCCGGTGCTGTCCACCAGCATCTTGAAAAACTGGGTGCCCGCCTCGAGAGCGGGATGTGTCGGGCGGCATCCGATGCCCGGCTTGATGTGACCTTTCAGCGGAGTGGATCCATGTTCTGTGCTTATTTTGGAAAACACCCGGTCCATCATCTTGGTGACGCCATGCGCTGTGATCGCGACCTCTTCACAAGGTACTTTCACGGCATGCTTGAACAGGGTATCTATGTGGCTCCCTCACAGTTTGAGGCTGGGTTTATTTCCGCTGCTCATACTGATGCGGATATCGACCGAACCATTCAGGCGGCTTCTAAAGCCATGCAAACGATGCATGAATGAGCCATCGTATTCACACTTGAAATAAATGGATTCCAACATGCGCATATTATCCCTGGACCACGGCACCGTGAGGATTGGGGTGGCTGTCACCGATGAGATGCAGATGATCGCACAGCCCATGGATTACGTGGATGCCGAGCCACCGGAAAAAATCATCCAGTATCTGGAAAACACATGGGCGGGGCAATTGGAGTTCATTCTGGTTGGTATGCCCAGAAACAT
>JAAZXX010000576.1 GCA_014239995.1 Verrucomicrobiia bacterium | reverse complement strand
TGAATCTGGAGTGGTAATCTATGTTAAACACGGCAAAAATGAGGATTGAAACCATCCTGACTCGAAGTCACCATACCGGCATTGGAGTAGTGTGTCGCCTTGTGCTTTTAATGGCATGCTGCATCTCTCCCCGCTTGACCTCCACATCTTTGGCGGGAGACGCTTATCCGGAATCCATTGCAGGGAAACGCGTCCTGGTATTAGGAGACAGCATTACATACAGCGGCCAATACCTGGCGTATCTGGAGGCCTACCTGCGCCTGCATGTAGACATAAAAGGACCGGATATCATCAATCTGGGACTACCCAGCGAAACCGTTTCAGGCTTATCAGAGCCGGGGCATGCTGGGGGCCGTTTCCCGCGCCCCGATCTTCATGAGCGCCTGGATCGTGTGCTGGAAGCCATCCAACCCGACCTGGTTTTTGCCTGCTACGGCATGAACTGCGGCATATACCATCCCTACAGCGTCGAGCGGTTCGAGGCCTACAAGGTGGGAATCAGGAGGCTGCGAGCACGTGTCCATGCCATTGGCGCTGCCATGATTCATGTGACGCCCCCGGTCTTTGATCCGGTCCCCATTGCGCAGCGCACCCTGCCGGCGGGAAAAAGGTCCTATAAACAACCTTACGAGGGGTATGACGAAGTGCTTTCGCTTTATGCCTCCTGGCTGGTGGCGATGAGGGGAGAGGGCTGGAAAGTCATTGATGTTCATCGTCCCATGAAAAGCCTGCTGCATCGACAGCGGGAGATTGAACCACATTTTCGTTTCGCCAGCGACGGGGTGCATATGAATGACCAGGCACATTGGATGACAGCACAGTGGATTCTGAAGGGCTTGGGGGCTTCTGAAAACCTTTTTCGGTGGCCAAGCGCCCAGGCCATGTCTGAGGCCAGACTCGGCAAAAGCAACGGCATCAACGCCATTATCAAGAAACGCCAGCGACTGCTGTGCGATGCGTGGCTCACGAAAACCGCTCACCTGCGTCCGGGAATGTCCAAGGGGCTTCCACTGGATCAGGCAACCGAGCAGGCCCATCAGCTGGAATCGCAGATCCAGGACTTGTTGCGGGGAAAATGAACGATTCAAGACCATATGAACCTATTGGTTGATCTCCTGGGCTATCGATCAACACGACCCTTAGCCGCAGCTTTGGCATGTGGCTGCATGCTTTCATTTCCTTCTGCGCATGCTCAGGAAGGTGCCTCCATCCAGGCACTGGGCTCAGGAGTCAGGAGTGTCGCCGTGGTGGAAACAAAAGACACCATCACCATGGACGGCAGGCTGGACGAAAATATTTGGCTCACCACAGCGCCCATCGGCGACCTCGTGCAACGCCAGCCCCATCCGGGCGGTAAACCCAGCGAAAAGACGGAGGTGATCCTCCTGCGGGACGGCGAGAATCTATATATCGGCATCCGGGCATTCGACTCGGAGCCGGACAAAATCATCGGCTCACAAATGTCGCGCGATGCCAGCTTGCGTTCAGACGATCGTATCGAGATCCTCCTCGATACCTTTGCCGATCATCAGAATGCGTTCTATTTCGCGACGAATCCCGCAGGAGCACTGATAGATGGATTGACCTTTGGAAATCAACAGCTCAACACCGACTGGGATGCTATCTGGGATGTGCGTACCCATCTTGATGCAAATGGCTGGAGTGCGGAATTTATCATTCCCTTCAAGAGCCTGAATTTCCCCAGGGATAAATCCCTCTGGGGATTCAACATCGCACGTACTATCTTCAGAAAACTTGAGGAAAATTACTGGTCCGGAGCACGCATTCAGACGCCGTTCCTGCAGGTATCGGAGGCTGGACACATGACGAACATGAACCAACTCGATCAAGGTATCGGCCTGACACTACGACCCTTCGTGGCAGGAAGCTGGCTCAAGATGAGGGGTAAGGGTCAAAGCGATTCCGATTTCGAGCCGGGCTTTGACACCTTCTACAACATCACTCCCAGCCTGAAGCTTACAGCCACCATGAATACCGACTTTGGAGAAACTGAAGTCGATGCACGCCAGATCAACCTGACACGTTTTTCGCTCTTTTTTCCGGAAAAACGTTCCTTCTTTCTGGAGGATGTCGGGGTATTCAACTTTGCCAGCACCGGACCACGTCCCCCCGGTGGCATACCCAAGACCGGAGCGGATGTCTACCCGTTCTTCAGTCGCCGGATCGGCCTGTTCGATGGTGAGGAGGTTCCCATTGAATACGGAGGCAAGCTGACCGGCAAGATTGGGCGCACGGAGTTGGGACTCCTGAATGTGCGCACCCGGGACATATCGATCGTGGAGGACAAAGACTTCCTGGTAGGTCGAATCAAGCAGAATTTCCTGGAGCAATCCTATGTGGGCGGTCTGTTTACGCATGGGAATCCTGCTCCGGGCAAACAAGGATTTACATATGGTGCCGATGTGCGGGTGGCCACATCCCACTTCATGAACGGGGCACAGAATGCCGTTCTCGATGCCTACGGCCTGCAGAGTGACAATGACAACCCCTCGGGTAAGGAAGGCTCATACGGCTTGTCTGTCCGCTATCCGAACGATATCTGGGATGCCATGTTCGTCTATCGGGAAATCCAGGAAAACTTTGATCCAGGGATCGGGTTTGTCCAGAGACGCAATGTGCGCATGTATCGTGTTGCAGGCAGTTACAACCCGCGCCCCAAGGATTTCCTCGATATCCAACAGATGTTTCACGACGTCTACTACACTCGCTTCGATCGCCTGGATCATGGCGAGCTGGAAACGTCACAGCTTTATATCACACCCCTGGACTGGCATTTCAATTCTGGAGACGCACTGCACGCCATCGCCGATTATGAACACGGGTATGAACGCCTCTTTACCCCTTTTGAAATCTCACCGGGTGTCCAGTTACCCGTGGGGAAATATCGCACAGACCGGTTTGGTGCTGTGGTGGCATCCGCAAGCAAACGACCCTTGTCCGCCTTTTTTCGGATCACC
>JAAZXX010000575.1 GCA_014239995.1 Verrucomicrobiia bacterium | reverse complement strand
TTCTGAATTCTCCCCTGTGATGCTCATGGTTTGTGTCGTTCCTTTTGCCTGCTGGAGGCGCATGGCACAACGAGACCGTGCATGGATGACTGGCCTTGTCGCGGTGTTTTTCTGTTTGGCCGTCATTCTGATGATCCTTTTGAACCCTCCTCCAGACAAACAAAGCCAGGACCTGAACCGGGTTTTCTTTACCAGCTCTCATGTGTTGATCGCCTTGTTCGTGGGATACGGTTTGGCATTAATTGCAGCTTTTCTTGGACGGCATTATGAAAACTATCGCTCGGTGGCCTTATTCGGAGGATCCATCGCTGCTGCCTTGGCTATCTACGGGTGGCTCGGATTGGAACGGGTTCATCCACTTGACCAGTTCCGGGCTCTGTATGGCATTTTGCTTGCCCTTGGATTTACTCTTATTTTCGGCTTATCCCGTACCCAAGCTCCCATGAGGGCTATTTTGTTCATCTTTGCACTTGCTCCATTTTATTCGGTCATGAGTCACTGGTGGGAGAATGAGCAGCGCGGCCATCTGTTTGGCTACTGGTTTGGTCACGATATGTTCAAGCCTCCTTTTGAGGTCTACCCTGAAATGCAGGAAAACGCCATCCTGTTTGGTGGTACGGATCCAGGGCGTTTCAATCCAACTTACATGATCTTTTGTGAGAGCTTTATTCCTCCATCCAAAAAGCCCAGAGATCCGGACTTCGATCGACGTGATGTCTATATCATCACCCAAAATGCCTTAGCGGACGGGACCTATCTGGATTACATTCGTGCTCACTACTTTCGTAGTGCACAAAAGGATCTTCCATTTTTTCAGGAGATGCTTCGTTCTGCCAGTGAGAAGGAATTGAATCAAACGACCAATTGGCTTGCACGCGTCTTTTCACCGGTGGATCAGGCAATGATTGGTTTTGGGTCTTATGTGGAAGCAAATCGCAAAAAGCGCCGCGTTTATCCTGTAAGCGAAATTTACACCCCCTCTCACTTGGATTCTGAGAAAGCCTACATGGATTACATGTCAGACGCGGCATATCGTAAAATGAACAATCAGCTCAGGCCTGGAGAGATTGTGACCGAAATGCCCGATGGTCGTCTATCGGTGCAGGGGCAGGCTGCGGTCATGGCTATCAACGCCCTTCTGACCAAGGTTATCTTTGAAAAGAATCCCAATCGCGCATTCTACATCGAGGAAAGCATGCCTCTGGAGTGGATGTATCCCCATCTGACTCCTTTTGGCATCATCATGAAACTTAACCGGGATGAAGTTTCAACCATATCGGAGGAAATGCTTGAAAAAGATCATGCCTTTTGGTCCCAATACATGAATCGTCTGGTCGGAGATTGGGTTCAATACGATACCCCCATAGAGGCTTTGACAACCTTTGCCGAGGATGTTTATTTGCGTGGTGACCTTTCTTCGTTTACCGGAGATCCTAAATTTGTGCGTGATGACTGGGCTCAGAAAGCCTTTTCCAAGCTTCGAAGTGGGATTGCCGGTATCTACGCATGGCGTTTGGGGCCACAGTGTCCTGAACATTTGAAACCCAAGACACCTCAGGAAGAACAGCGACTCCTGGAGGAGGCTGATTTTGCTTTCCGACAGTCGCTGGTATTGTGCCCTTACAGTCCTGAGGCCGTCTTCAAATACGCCAATCTGCTAGCGATGACGCAGAGGGTGGATGACGCGATTCTCATCGCTGAGACTTGTTATCGTTTCGATTATGAAAACAAAGGCGTCGAGCAACTGCTTCGGCAGCTTCATATGATGAAGCAGGGGCAGGTCAAGTTGGATCAGATACAGGACACCATTCAATCGCTTGAACAAGCCTACGCTGCCAATCGTACCAACCTTGATGTAGCCTACAAGCTCATGTCCAATTACGTGCTGACTCTTCGAACCAATGATGCTATCAAGGTAATGGATGAGTTGCTGGCTGATCAAGACGCACCTGCGGAAACGATCCTTACTGTGGCCTCGGCTTACAATGACCTCAAAGAGTATGACCGTCTTGAAGCGTCCCTGCTGCGCTTGGTAGAAGTCATTCCTGAAAACCCGGAAGCTTGGTTTGATTTGGCTGGCACACAGTCGCTTATGGGGAAACACCCCTTGGCCTTGCGTACACTTTCAAAGGCGATAGAACTCAGCAGGGCCAGAAGGTTGAAAAACCCCAAGGCATCAGATTTAGCCCGGAAGGCCAGAGCGGACACGCGTTTCAGTGCCTTGAAGGTGCTTCCTGATTTTCAACGACTATTGAACGCTCCTGCGGAATGAGTCTCCGTTTGTCAACCTGCTCGATGTTGAAGTATTAAGGACGATGGGATCTGGCGAGGGCGATCCGAAACGCATTTTAATAATCATACAGCCCAGGGTCCTGTTGATAGCCGCCGCCAGCGGTTCCGCTTTGATTGCCAAGTGTATCGTTGAGGATGTCCCCCATGTCCTCCTCAACTTTATCAGGATCTTCACCGGCCTCGAGGCGCTTGATGGCTGTATCCATTTCCTTGGGTAGCATGCCCTGTGGAAGCGCCTCCTGCATCTTACGCATCATCAGGGCCATGTGTTTTGGATTGTTTTCATCCATGTGAGCCATGTCCCGCTCGATGTCTCCCATGGCGCGAAGCATTTTGGAATCGTCTATTTCTGCCACGCCTGGATCTCCCTTGTCTTCTTCTCCCGAGTCCTGTTGCGCTGGGCCGGTGATCATGCTGAAGGCGCTCACCTGCTTTCGCATGCGCTTGTTACCACACTGAGGACAGACCGGTTTGCCTGCGGGGCGAAGGCGTTTGGACAGGAAGTTGAAGATAACCCGGCATTTCGGGCATGCAAATTCGTAAATTGGCATAGCCCAATGTGCTACTTGACTCGGTCGAAGTTTTTTTGAAGGATTTCCCAGTCTTCCAGGCCCTCTTCCTTGCCTCGAGCTGCGGTGATCAATGAGGCTTCGTTTTCGTTTTTGGTTGGTTCCTGCACATCATAAAAC
>JAAZXX010000574.1 GCA_014239995.1 Verrucomicrobiia bacterium | reverse complement strand
AAAACCCTGACAAGGGTTGGTATTCACCGGTCGACTCCTCCGGTTTTGAGCATTACAACAAAATTTGATTGATCTAGTTTTCCCGGCCAGGGGATCGTTTCCAATCACGTTCCCTTCCGGCAGGCAGATCCTGCACCTTCACTAATGTTCTCAACTGAGCGCTCCGCGCCCTTGGGTTACACCTTATTTCCTGAGCCGAGGGCTTGGTGGCCCTCCGCGGTGACCACTGAGCACAAGGCCTTCTCTGTATCCTCAGAGCTGGCGTGTCCAGGCGGTCCCCAGGGTCGTAATCAAGCGCCCAGTATGAAGCAAACTGCTTGACCATCCTTGCTTCCAGCGAATGGAACGATATGGTTACCAGCCGCCCCCCCTTCCTGAGAAGTTTCCAGGCAGCAAGCAGTCCCGCCTCCAATTGGCCAAGTTCGTCATTAACCTGCATTCTCAGGGCCTGGAAAACCCGGGTCGCGGGATGATTCTTTTCACCGCGTCTGCCCACCGACTTTTCGATGCAATCTGCCAGCTCCAATGTGGTTCGAAACGGTTTCATGGATCTATTTTCCACAATGCCCCGCGCGATTCTCCTGGATCGAGGCTCTTCTCCGTAAAGACGGAAAATTCTCAGCAGTTCAACTTCTGACCAGGTATTCACAATCTCCGCTGCAGTGACTTCTTCATCTGTGCCCATCCTCATGTCGAGCTTTCCCAACTTTAAGAAGCTAAATCCCCTGTGCCCCCAATCCACCTGTGGGCTGCTGATGCCGAGATCCATGAGTACCGCATCACAGCTTTCAGGCTCAAGCCACTGTGGCGCCTCAGCAAAACGGCATCGCCGCACCTCAAACCTGCCCTTGAAGGGCTTTAATTTTTCACGAGCTGCTCGAATCGCATCCTCATCGCGATCCGTACCAAACAAACGTCCATCCGGAGCACTTTGCTGAAGAATCATCGCTGCGTGCCCCGCGCCACCAAGGGTCATGTCCAGATAAATCCCACCCGGACATGGCCTGAGGGCTTCCAAGGTCTCTCTGGGCATGACGGACTCATGCTTGAAAACATGGTTCATGCACTATCTTCAACCTCTTCTAAGCCACTTTGATACAAATTTCTTCCACCGCCGCCAAAATGAGATGTTCGGTGATACCAACTCATGCGCCACCTGTTCAACCGGTAAGCGGCGCTCTATCGCAGGTTCAAAAACGCCGGCATATTCCTTGCCCAAATCAATCGGTATGATTTTTTCGAACAAATCTGGCTGATACGCATTTCCATCTTCCTTTTGAAACAGGTGTCCACCCGCATGCGCCCTTTTAAATACTCCAAGTCGTGTGCGTGACTTGCGCGAAGTCTCCTCTCCACCATCACCCGGAAACGCAACCTTCCGGTGTGCGCCGGAAGGTTGCGTGTCGCCGTGCGTTTTGGGTGAAAAACTCTGCCCCGATCCGCGTGCACACGATTTGGAACTGAAGACAATGTGTCTGGGTCCATTAACTTGCGTGCGCGCCGCACCAAGCCTGCGCTTGTCAAAGCGCGGAATCATTCCCGGCTTGGAAGGCAAAAAGCGACCATGTTGATTCAAATCCTCGACGACATGACCCACTGACATGTATTTTTTTAGGTTCATCCTGATGTTGCTTAAAATAATTTGATGGCTTCTGGATACGCCTGATCATCCTCGGCGCGCACGCCTTGATAATCTTTCTGATTCCAAATCTGAAATCGGTCAAACATCCCAACAACGACAATTTTACTTCTGGGTTCCAGTCCCGTAATTTTCATGAGATTCACCGGCAGGGTCAAACGCCCTGCGGAATCAAGCTCAGCGATCGCAGCTTCTCTTGAAAGCGAACGACGCACACGTTCTGCCTCCGGATCCGAAAAGGGCCTCTCATTCATTTTTTTGACCAGATCATACAAAAGCGGCGGCATCATCCCCATGACACAAGGCTTGAGAGACGCATCGGGTTGCCACCTGACCAAGGCAAACTTGGACGAGCCACAGGCAGAACGCCACGAGGAGGGGATTTGCACCCTTCTTTTGGCGTCCAAGCTCGGTTCAAGCGAGCCTAGAAACATGGTCATTTCCTCAGACACGATTCAAAACAACAAAGCCCCCCATTAATCCATTTTTTGGGCAGATGAGACATATAATGGTCAAATGCCCCACCTCGTCAACACGAAAAACGACAAAGACGATAAGTTTTCTTTTTTTATCAAATGCCGTAATGGCGCGAAGAATGCCTTTAACGCGACAACGTTAACGATAACTCTTTTTATTTAAGCCACGCTGCGCTCACGCGCATCACACACAAGGTGCCCCCGACTGGGCCTTGGCATGCCCATCACCGTTATGGGCAAACCCCACAGTCATGGTGCGACGCCTGTTTAAAGGCGAAATGCCGCCCAGGGTTGAACTGACATTTCCTGGAGAGGGCATACCGTAACGCAAAGGCTTAATTTTATAATATACCTTAGTTTCTTTTTATTGCAATTAACCGTGGTTGCCGAAAAGGTTTCTGGAACATGGGATCCGTGAGCACTCAAGCATTAAGAACAGAAGCATTTGATTTCGAGCTTCCGGCCGAGCGCATTGCTCAGCATCCCAAACTGGACGCCCGGGATCGATCCAGACTACTTGTCTACAATCGATTGACTCAATCCATCTCGCACCGATCCTTTCCGGATCACATGGCAAGCATGCATCCCGGAGACCTGCTGGTGCTTAACAACACAAAGGTCATTCCAGCAAGGTTAAGGGGCGAAAAACTGGGATCGAAAGGGAAAATAGAATTACTCCTGGCTGAGGAGATCGCTCCCAACAGATGGCTGGTCATGTTGAAGCCTGGTAAACGCGTGCGAAAAGACACCCTGTTTGAACTCTTCGATGCCAGTGGCCAAGCCAGTGGCGTCAAGGTTCAGGTAATCGAAAAGACCGACGAGGGACGCTTTCTTGTGGCTTTTCTATGCGACAGCCCCATTCTGCAGCTTGTCGACG
>JAAZXX010000573.1 GCA_014239995.1 Verrucomicrobiia bacterium | reverse complement strand
TGGCAGATGGCACCGTCGTGCAAACCGGCGGTCGAACCCACAAGAACAAAACCGGCTTTGATCTTCACCGCCTCTTTGTGGGTTCCGAAGGCTTACTTGGCATCGTGACAGAAGCCACCTTGAAACTCCTGCCTCTCCCTCCATACCGAGCTGCCCTCTCCGTGGGTGTGGACAGCAGCGCCAAGGCCACACGCATTCTCAAACGTATCTTCCAGGCGGGCTACCTGCCGAGTGCTCTCGAAATTGCAGATCATTTTACGCTTCAGGCAGCCATGCGACGCACTGGAAGCAACATGTTCAAGGGATGCGATGCCCACATCATCGTCGAACTTGATGGTCAGGTCAATTCAGTCCGTTCAGAGCTGCGGGCACTCGACCAACTGATTGGCCAGGAGAAACCCAACTTTATCAAGAAGGGGCTTGGTAATGATGGTTGTGAGGCCATTTGGCAGATTCGCAGGGAATTTTCATACGCACTCAGGGACACAGGACTGACCAAGTTGAACGAAGATATTGTCGTACCGCGTAGCCGCCTGGAATCCTTGTTCCAGTTCACTGAAAAACTGCAGCGCAAGCACAAGATACCAATTGCCTGCTTTGGCCATGCCGGCGATGGCAACATTCATGTGAATGTCATGATCGACAGAACCAATCCGGAACAGGAGGCTAGAGGAAACACGGTACTCAACGCGCTCTTTGACCAAGTGCTTCGATGGGGTGGAGCCATCACTGGCGAACATGGGGTGGGTCTGGCCAAGATGCCCTGGCTCGAAAAGGCGCTCTCGAATGAGAACCTGCGACTTCACCAAACCCTCAAGCAGGCACTGGACCCTGAGGGCATCCTGAATCCCGGCAAATTCATCAAGGGAACATGACGTGTTCCATCGTCAATACTTCCGCCAGAGGGATGGAAAAAACAACACCAAGATGGCAAAAATCTCAAGTCGTCCTACGGCCATCAGGAGCGCAAACATGAGCTTGGTAGGAGCCTTTAGGGCCGCATAAGTCTCTGTTGGACCAAGCTGTCCAAGCGCGGGTCCGATATTCAAGAAGATCGCCATGCTGGCAGAAAGGCTCGAGACCAAGTCAAGTTGAGGTTCGAGGAGACTGGTAATCACCGTGGTCAAGCCGATAATCACCGCTGCAATAGCGATGAAAAACATCGTTTGACGCTGCAACTCCGCATCCACAGGATTACCGTTAAGTCCCACGGTACGAATCACGTTGGGACGGAAACTCTCATTCAGTTCCTTCTTCATGGTCCTTGCGAAGAGAAGCCATCGGCTGATTTTGATACCGCCCGATGTGGACCCCGTACATCCACCAATCACCATCAAGGCAAGTAATATCACCACAGGAAACGTCGGCCACAGATCATAATCGGCAGTCACAAAACCTGCGGTGGTCAAGATGGAGACCACCTGAAAGGAAGCCACCCTCAGGGCGTGAAGGATCGTCATGTTTTCACGACCAAAAACGTGATAGCCTGCGATCAATGCGGTGGCCACTAGAAGGACACCTAGAAAATACTTCGTTTCCTCTTCTTTCTTCCAGCGGCCCCATTTCCCCCTCAAAAGCCAGGCATACAACATGAAACTGACTCCCCCAAGGATCATGAAAAGCATGGCCCAGCATTCAATGAGAGGGTCGTTGTAGTGGCCAAGACTGCGATTGTGAGGACTGAACCCACCGGTAGAGACGGTGGTGAACGTATGGCAAACGGCATCGAAAAAAGGCATTCCCAAGAGGATGAACCCACCAAAAAGCACCAGGCTGAGTGCTAGATAAATCTGCCACATGCGCAGCGCAACATCATGTATGCGGGCCTGGAGTCCTCCACTTTCCTTTGCCGAGGATTCATGCCTGAAAAGCGCCTTGCTTCCGACCCCCAAGTATGAAAGCAGCGCCACAAACAAAACAAGGATACCCAATCCACCAAGCCACTGAGTCAGACCACGCCACAAAAGAATGCCCCTTGGAACCTGTTCGAGATCCGGGATGATGGAGGCGCCCGTGGTCGTAAAGCCCGACATGGATTCAAAAAAAGCGTCAGCCAGCTGCATGCGAGGTTCAGAAACAAGGTATGGAATGGCACCGAAAAAAGCGCAAACAATCCAACTTAAGCCCACAATCGCAATGGCCTCCTTGCGTAGAATTTCCTTTCCACCGCCACGGCCTAAAAGCAGCAGCACACATCCGGCAACCAAATCCACCGAAACAGAGAGTAGCAGGCCCTCAAAGGAATCAAGCCCATCATGCCGGGGATCAAACCTGTAGGCATAAGCCAAGCAAAGACTCTGGGTTCCCCCCATGAGCAGCAGCAGGATCCCTAGAATTTTGCTGAGCAGGCGAAAATTCATCAGCGGGTCAAAATTTTAACCAGCGGTTTTCGCGCCTCGGCAGTCACAATGGCATAGACCGTATCCTCCGCAAACAAGGCATCATCCCCAGTGGGCACAATAGCCATCTGGTCACGCAGCAATCCCACCAAAGCGGCACCGCGGGGCCACTCGATCTCAGAAATCTTGTGATTCAGGATCTTGCTGCCCTCCCTCAAACTTAATTGAATGACCTCGACGCCTCCCTGAAGCTCGGAAAATTTGTGGTATTTTCCAGCTTCCATGAAGCGAAGAAGATCACGGTTGGTTGCCAGACGCGGACTCACGGCGGCCAGCAGACCGAGGCGTTGACGGTTGCGATATATGACATCGGCATAATCCGCACGGTGAATCAAGGTCAGGCAATACTCCGTACCCAGACTCTTGGCCTGCAAGCAAGCCATCACATTGTCCTCATCATCCGGACTCACAGCGATGAAAAAATCAGCCTCATCAACTTGCTCTTCTCGAAGCTGTTGAAGGGAAGTTGCATCCCCATTGATGATCAGGGAATCCTGCAACATGGCTGAAAGACGACGGCATTCCGATTCCCGCTTTTCCATGACTCGCACATGGACGGAGGCACCTTCAAGCATCTGGGCCAAGGCAAAGGCATACTCACCACC
>JAAZXX010000572.1 GCA_014239995.1 Verrucomicrobiia bacterium | reverse complement strand
CCCACTTGGAGACCAAAGGCTTTGCGATCTTGTTCGCGCAAGCTTGGGAACAGCTTCATGTGCTTGTCCTTGAAACAGGCATTTGAAAGGAAAATGGCGCGCTTCTGCCCACGTGGAGGTTGATCAATCAACATTATGAATGCATCTTGAATCAGGTTTACCTATTCAACCGCATCCTTGCGGCGTTTTCTTGGTGAGGAGGAGGACATGCCTGCACCAATGGCAAGGCCCAGGGCGATACCAAGTCCAACATTGCCAATGGCCGATCCGACGGCAACACCCATGGCTATGCCTGCCCCAATTTGAGTAAAGGTCTGGATTTTCGAGAATTCTCTTTTGACCTCCTCAGGAGCACCCATGCGGACAAGCGCTTGTTCGAAGGCTTCTTTCTCGGTCAGGCCAGATGCTTTCAGATTTTCGAAAAGATCCAAAAGATGCGTCACCAATTCCTCCAAGTCCTCGGCCGAACACTTTCCCCGAAAGGAACGTTTCCAGTTTTCAATGGCTTCGTTTAAATCGAACATGGCATGCCCTCCCAGAGTTTGACCATCACTGCGTGGGTCATGTTCCATTGCTGCTTGTGCTTTTGGAGCTGTTCACTGCCAGACTTCTCGATCCGATAATATCGACGCCGCTTACCGCTGTCCCCAACCCTCCAATCGGATCGGATGAATCCCTGCTTTTCCAAACGGCGCAGAACCGGGTAGAGCATCCCATCGGTCCACTGGATCTCCGAATCGGAAAGATCCCGCAGTTCCTGGATGATGGCATACCCATAGCTTTCACCTCGGTTCAGGATGGATAGAACCATGGGCGTGGATGATGCGGCAACTAACTCTTTTGATTGCGACATGGGGCTGACTCCAAGGTGCTTGTATTGATAACATACATAGTGGTGCAATGCATATTACGAGGATGCATTGCACCACTATGTATGTCAAGAAGAAGCTGCGCCGTTCGGGTGACCCCATCCAGGGATTATGGATCATTCAGAAATGTGACCTGCCTGCCACACGTAGGACACACAAATCCCCCAAACCCCATTGAAACATGATCTCTGCCGACAGGCGTGCATCCGAGCAACTCAAAATACTGGTAAAAGGTTCCTGGTCACGGGCAATTTCCATGCGGCGACTGCCGAAATTACCAGCGGAAACACCTTGGTCCTGCCCATCGACGCACCTTGGGATGCCATTTTTTAGTTTCACCCATGCTCACTTTGCGCTGATCATTCCATTGCCTTGGCTGTGTAACCGGCTTAGCGTGCCTTGTTCGGTCTGGGGCAAGCGGTAAACTCACGAAATGGAAACTTACATCCTTGAAATTGGCGCCTGTGTGGGACACCGTGAGATGCACGGTTTCATGGGAAACACACGCCTTTTCCCATCACACTGAGCATCGCATGATGGATTTGAACTGGATGATTGAAAAAAGCGGACTGAAAAACCTACACGAGAGGATTCAGGATGGACAGCGATTGCAGCTCGAAGAGGCTCTGGACCTTTACAAGACTCCCGACCTCAACGTCCTGGGGGCAATGGCGAACCTGGCCAATCAGAAAAAAAACGGAAAACGTGCCTCTTACATCCTCAATCGTTACATCAACTATTCCAATTACTGCATCCTGAGTTGCCAGTTCTGTTCCTTCTCGCGAAAAAAACGCGACAGCGACGGCTTTGAGCTGAGTCTGGAACAAATGCAGAGCAAGGCCCGAGAGGCACTCACCCTGGGTATTACCGAACTGCATATCGTGGGAGGCTTACATCCCAGTCTTCCCTTTTCATATTACACCGACATGCTGAAGGGTTTGAAGGAAGTCGATAACTCGCTTCAGCTCAAATGCTTCACCGCAGTTGAAATCCTGCACCTGGCCTGGCTTTCCAGGCAGTCCGTCGAAGATACCCTACGGTCACTCAAGGATTGTGGCCTGGACTCTCTGACGGGAGGTGGTGCTGAAATTTTTCAACCGGAGGTGCGCAAGGTTATCGCCACAGGCAAGGAATCCGCTGCTGAATATCTGGATGTCCACCGCTGTTGGCACAAGCTGGGCGGCAGAAGCACCTGCACCATGCTTTATGGACACGTGGAAAGTATGAAGGATCGTCTGGATCATCTCCGCCAGCTGCGTGAGCTCCAGGATGAAACGGGCGGATTCTGTGGTTTTGTAGCCCTGCCATATCAACCAGAGAACAACGTCATTCCGGTAAAACATCCCCCCACGGGCAACGACATGCTGCGTACTATTGCGCTGGCCCGCCTGTTTCTGGATAACGTGGACCATATCACCGCCTACTGGGTCGGCATGGGACTTAAAATGGCACAGGTATCCCTGAATTACGGAGCAGATGACCTCCACGGAACCATCGTTGAGGAGCACATTTTTCACATGGCAGGTGCCGGTACTCCCCAGGGCCAGACGCAGGCAGCCATGTGCAAGGCCATACGCGAGGCGGGCCGGGAACCATTTCAGAGAAACACCTTTTACCAAGATGTTTCAGGGGACACCAAAAGTAACCAAGGATCGCCTCCTGCCCTTGCCACAGATCAACCCCAATGAGCAATGAGCATACCATGCCTCTCGAGGCTCTGGCCGGCTGGCGCGTCGGATCCGTGCCCTATCTCAACTCGGTACCGCTGACTCATGGCATTGCTGAACAGGTGGTGTTTGCGCCTCCTTCACAGCTGGCTGGCATGCTGCGAAACGGAACGCTCGACGCTGCCCTGGTGAGCATCACGGAAGCACTTCTTCATCCTGGATATCGCATTCTTGACGGCGTGGCCGTTGCAAGTGACGGACCCGTGATGAGTGTTTGTCTTGCTTCCAAGGTGCCTTTGGAAGCCATCGAGGTGGTGCACTGCGACCCCGCCTCACTGACGAGTATCAACCTGTTGAAGGTATTGCTGCAGGAAAAGGGCATACAACCCCGATGGCAACCCCTTACCGATTATCCTTCAGCACACGACAAGGAGGCCGTGCTCCTGATAGGGGATGCTGCCATCACATT
>JAAZXX010000571.1 GCA_014239995.1 Verrucomicrobiia bacterium | reverse complement strand
TCCGCTGTAGCCGCCACACTGCTTGTCGTGGCGAACCCAGGTAAAATCGCCCTTGGCGCCCGTGATGGGATGTTCCCGCCGCTGGCGCTTGCCGGTTGCCAGGTCAAACGCCCAGGGTTCGGCGTAAATAGTATTGTCGGTAATGACCGGCTCGAACCGGTAGTTGCACTTCCGCTTCCAGAGGAACTTTCCTGTTGCGGCATCATGGACGGAGATACTGTTGTTCTTGAACGCGTTCGCACCAAATCCGCCCCACCACTTCTCACCGGAATTATTCAGGAAAAGGACCTTTCCGTTGTGCGCGGCAACGTAGGCGTCACAATCCTGAACGTCCACGGCACGGTCATAGAGAATTTTCCCCGTCATGGCGTCCATGGCCACGAAACGTTTGATTTGCCGCCGCAACTGGTCGAAGTTCTTGAGGCTTTCGGGGTCGTTCAGCGCCAGGTAGGATTTTGTCTCAGCGTCGAGTTGCGCGACTTGTTCTGCGGATGGCCCGGCTCGCTTGATGTAGATGAGCCCATCGCCCATTGCGGCCCATCGTTCATACGGAACGCGTTCGCTGTAGAGACCGAAGGGTTTCTCTTTTCCGGGGCCTCCGGCCATCCAGAGCACCTTGCCCGATTCCGTGTCGACAGCATATAAGCAGGTCCAGTCGCCCTGGTTTTCTGTTTTGTCGCCATACCCGGATCGCCAGAACGTCTTGCCGTCCCGGCTGAGCGCGAAATGTCCCATTCGCATCTCCGGAAAGGGCGCAGGGTAACCGCCGATGACTTTCCCGGTCCAGAGGTCAAGGCGCAGGACTCCCTGGTTCTTTTTGCCCGGTTCGACATTGCCATCGGGAATAAACAGGCTGTTGCCTCCGACCGCCATCATTCTGCTATTCCTGTCTGTGCTCCTGCCGCCAAGTGCCAGCACCTTGTTGTAGTGCCAGAGTTTCCGGCCGTTGTAGTGCCAGAGTTTCCGGCCGTTGTAGGCATCGTATCCCTCGACCGTGTTTTCGTCGATCGGGCAAACGAGCACGCCGTTATGGACAAGTGGCGGACGCCCGAGACTGTGTTTGGAATAAGGGGGGCCGTACCAGACAATGCCCAGGGGCGGCTTCAGTGCCGAATCATGGCTGCACATGGTGTTACCGGGATTGCCGTTGGCATGTGTCCATCCACCTCCGTTGTCGACGGGCGGACGCACGTGGACTGCCCAGCGCATTTCGTGCTGGATCATGGTCTTCCATTCACCGGTTCTTGCCGTGGCCACCCACTGGGAAATGGCCTTCTCTTCCTGCTTCCCTCCCAAAAGGGCGATGCCGCGGATCGGCTTCAGCAAGTGCTCCAGTTCCATGGAGTAATCTGGCATCACCCCACCAACGGCGGCCCGTTCCGAGACGATCAGGTCCGCGAAGTTCGGGGAATACGGCAACCTTGTGCCTGGTTCCCGGAACCATACTGAAATTCTTGAAGCGAGAAGGTTGGCACGGCTGAATCTCCTGCGGGCAGTCTGCGCCTTGTCGGGATCGTCAAAAACAGCGCAAATATACAGATTGCTCGACTTGGCGAGTGAAAACGCAAGGGCGCCGCTGTCGCAGTCAAGGACGAGTGCAAAGCCCTCTTTTTCCAGGCCGAGACCCTGTTCGCCGGGATCATTGGCAGCCAGGATGCGCTGCGCTGCATGACGACATGCCTGAATATCCTTGTCTTGTACTTGCGTGAAGGGGTCAGGTTCAACGGACTCCTCTACGACACCTCCTCCTTCCTCCCCGGGTAAACCAAAGCAATAGATTGTCCCTTGGCGGGTGGAAACAAACAACCGTCCGCCGGCAACCGCCATCTGATGGGTGCGTTCGGGGATCCTGACCTCCCAGAGGGTTTTGCCATCCCTGGCATCCAGTGCAAAGACGGCTCCGTCTTTGCCTTCCGCCGGTTGCCCCTGCCCCCGGTCCCGGTGCTCGTTAGCAGCATAGTAGACAACGCCTCCGGCATACAGGGTGTCCCTCGAGTCAAAAAGCATGCCTGCCACGCGTTGTCCCCATATTTTCTTGCGCCCGCCATCAGCTTTTCCGTCATCCTTTTCCCAGGCCATCACCGAGTCGTTGCGTGAAGTATAGTGGATGCCTCCTATCACCACGCCCCCATCGTTCTCATTAAGGTATTCCCTGCGGGCATCAATTTCAGGGTCCTGCTCGGAGCTGAGCGAACCGTCAGAGCGCCTGAACTTCACCTGATGCCTGTGGAATCCTTTGAGCTCGGTAGGCAGGACAAGCGATGTCTTTGAAGCAAACAGATGACCGGCAAAGCCATAGCCGGAGCAAACACTCCGCCACTCCCTCTTTCCGGATCTTGCATTGATTGCATTGACATACATGCCGTCATGAGGAAAGACGCCTGCCCCGAAATAAGCGCTGCCTTCGTCCACCAGAACGTCGGTGCGCACCGGCCAAATTGATGACATGCGGCCAAATGAAATAAACCAGCGGTCATCAGTGACCGGCTTATGTTTCCATATCTGTTCACCGGTCCGGGCATCGAGGCAGTAGACGTGGGCGTCGTCACTGCCAATGTAGATCCTTCCCGCGGCATAATTAGGCGCGCAGGTAATAGCTGCGCCGGTCAGGAATTCCCACCGTTTCTGTCCTGTCCTTGCCTCAAGACAAACTGCGCGCCCGTCATGGCTGGTAAAATACACCGAGTCGCCCACGGCGATGATCGGCAACGAGAAACGGGCATGTTCGGGGAGAACTTCCTGGTGGCTTGAACCGAATTGTTTTGTCGATTCCGGGCGCAAGGGCAGATGCCTTGGGGCTAGTCGCGCCTGACGTGAGCGAAAATACCAGATATTTTTCAAGGGCAGCTCAAGTTTCTCACCCGTTACCGCACCACGGCTCGGGTCACGCCGGTAAGTCGGCCAATCCTCAGCCAATGTCGTCGCGCTCAGGCAGCCCAGGACAAGAAAAAGACAAATCTTCTGGCGCATTCCTTCTATTGTTTGGTGATGGGCACAGCCCTCAGTAGTTCCCC
>JAAZXX010000570.1 GCA_014239995.1 Verrucomicrobiia bacterium | reverse complement strand
CTTCACCGAGTTTCACGTGCATTCCAACCCCAACCCCTGGCCCCAGCGCAGCGTGCGCGATGCCCGCTACAAGCTGATCCACAACCCGCTGGCCGGGGAGGTCAATCCGGGCTACGCCTTCACCACGGGCAAGGCCTTCCTCAAGACACCCGAGGCGGAACTCCTGGCCACGGCTTCAGCGCAGGTGCGCTCGGCCTATCGCCTGTCCCGGACCCCGCCGGCTTATGAACTTTATGATCTGCAGCAGGATCCCTTTGAATTCATGAACCTGGCCCCGGATCCTGCATACGCCGGGGTGCATGCTCGCCTGCAGGCGGCGTTGCGGGATTGGCAGCGACAGACGCAGGATGCCTTGCTGGATCCCGAAAACGCCCGCAAGCTCTTTACCATGATTCGAGAGGCAGGAACCAAAAAACGCAAGGCACTGCCATACGCATCCTTCATGCAATCCCCATGATACGTCACGCCCTTGCCATGTGCTTCCTGCTGGCCAGTGCCTGGGGGGGAGAACGTCCCAATGTCCTCCTCATCACCATTGACGACATGAATGACGGGATCAGCCTCTTTGGCCCCGATCGCCCCTTCAAGACACCGCAGCTCGAGCGTCTTGCCCGGCGTGGGGTCTTTTTTTCCCGCGCCTACTGTGCCTCTGCAGCCTGCAATCCTTCCCGCACGGCCACCCTGACCGGTCAAGGCCCCTACACGACCGGTGTCTATGGCAACCAGACGGATTGGCGTGCCGCCACCCGTGGACGCCTGACCCTGCCGGAATACTTCCGCAGGCACGGTTATGACACGGCCGGTTTTGGGAAGATTTATCATCATGCAAGGCAGGGGGCCTTTAACGACCCCGACGCCTGGGACCGTTTCCGCAGCATGGATGCACAGTGGATGCCCGTCGAAAAGTTGAACGACGCGCCTCGTTACGGCTCGCGCAACACGGACTGGGGCCCATGGCCCGTGGACCATGAGGAGGTGAAAACCATTGACTTCAAATCGGTCACTTACGCCATCGACTTCTTGAATCAAGCCAAGGATCAACCCTTCTTCCTGGCCTGTGGCATCTTCAAGCCGCACTCTCCGTTTTTTGCACCTCCCAAATATCACCGCCTGTATGGGGACGACATGCCCATGCCGCTGCGAAAGGTCGACGACTGGGAAGACCTTCCAGAGGGTGCCACCCGCCTGATGGGAGGCAAGCAGTGGTTCTGGAAGGGGATGATGGACCTGGAACAGGAACACCCCGGATCCTACCGTGACTTCGTCCGGGCCTATGCCGCCTGCTGCAGTTTTGCGGATGCTTCCGTCGGTCGCCTCCTGGAGGCACTCGACGCGAGTGGGCATGCTGGAAACACCATCATCGTGCTGTGGTCGGACCATGGGTTTCATCTGGGTGAAAAGGATCATATCGAGAAATTTGCCCTCTGGGAGAAAGCCAATCACGTCCCTTTCATCATTGTGGACCCGGCACGTGTCCAGAGCGCGGGGACGGTCTGTCAGGCCCCGGTGGACATGACCAGCCTGTACCCGACCCTGGTGGAACTCTGCGGTTTGCCCGCGTATGCAGGGAACGACGGGTTGAGCGTCGCGGCCCAGGTCAGCGATCCAAGTCGTCCCATCGCCCAGCCGGCACGCATGACCTACGGCTTCAATAATCACGCCGTACGATCGGCACGTTGGCGCTACATTCGCTACGCGGATGGAAGCGAGGAACTCTATGACCACGACAAGGACCCTCACGAGTGGAGAAACCTGGCCCTGGACCCGGCATATCAAGCGACCCTCCAGCGGCATGCAAGGTGGATACCTCGTGAAAACGCCGCGCCCTTCAGGAACCTGAAGGTGTTGCGGCAAGCACCTGAAGAATGAAATATCAACGAATATCCTGCCTGTTCCTTTTCCTGTCCCTTGGGACGATGCTTGCCCAGCCGCGGCTCAACGTCGTCTTCATGCTGATTGACGACCTTGGCTGGACGGATCTGTCTTGTTACGGGAGTGACTATTACGAGACGCCCCATGTGGATCGGCTTGCAGGGCAGGGGATGCGCTTTACCGACGCCTACGCGGCCTCCTGTGTCTGTTCCCCGACGCGGGCAAGTATCCTCACCGGTAAGTATCCCGGACGCCTGCACATCACGCATGCGATCCCGATCCAGGGATCCGAACGATTGAAAGGTCCTCTCCCGCTCCTGGAGGCGATCTATACCAAGAATCTTCCCCTCGAGGAGTTCACCCTTGCCGAGGCACTGAAGGATGCCGGGTATGCGACCGCCTCCATGGGGAAGTGGCATGTCTGCTGGGACAAGGGGTTCTATCCTGAACACCAGGGGTTTGACCTCAACGTGGGGGGCAACAACATGGGCAATCCCGGGAACTACTTCCATCCCTACAACGGAAGCTGGCGCATGACCACAGGGCATCCGCGCATCCGTTGGAACACCCTGCCGGACGGTCCACCCGGTGAATACCTCACGGACCGCCTGACGGATGAGGCCCTGGCCTTCATGGAAGAGCACAGGCAGCGTCCTTTCTTCCTCTACTTGTCCCACTACGCCGTCCATACGCCGTTGCAGGCGAAAAAGGAACTCATCGAGTATTATGAAAAGAAGCCCGGAACCCCCGGGCACCGGAACGCGACCTACGCGGCCATGATACAGAGCGTGGATCAATCCCTGGGGAGGGTCATGGATAAGCTCAAGGAACTGGGCATCCAGGACAGGACGGTGGTCTTCTTCACCTCCGACAACGGGGGGCATGGCAGGATCACCTCCCACCAGCCGCTGAGGGGTAACAAGGGGAATTTCTACGAGGGAGGCATCCGCGTGCCGCTGATTGTCAAGTGGCCGGGGGTGATCCAGCCTGGTTCCCAATGCCGTGTCCCGGTGATCAGTACCGATTTCTACCCGACCATCCTCACCATGGCCGAGTTGCCGCCTCGCCCCAGCCAGCACATGGACGGCCTGGACATCGTGCCCCTGCTGAGGCAGACCGGGTTGCCGCAACGCGATGCCCTCTACTGGCA
>JAAZXX010000056.1 GCA_014239995.1 Verrucomicrobiia bacterium | reverse complement strand
TTCCAAGAGGGACAGCGCACTGGGAAGGTTGGGGCCAGAACCGTTTGCAAGGAATTCAGGGCGACCATTTTCCCAAATGCGTTGATTGATGAGGTGCACCTTCAATCCCATGCTTGCTGCAAACATGGATGAGGTTCCAATTTTGTTGGTCACAGCATGCGCGTGAGTTGACAGGATCCTGAGAAACCTTTCAAAAAAATTCGGGTCATACATGTGCCCGGCGCTCAAACAATCGAAGCCTGCTTCAACGTATTTTCGGTGCGTTCCCAGTTGAATGTCCCGCCAATAGCAGCAAACCCTTATAGGAGCCATGTGTGAGGGCAATTGGTGAAGTGCCCGTATCAAATTCTCCTGGTCAAACCCGACTGTCACATGGTGCGTCGAATGGTGAGGAAACACCACTGTACCTCGTGCGGATTCCTGAAGCACTTTCACCTGAACATGGAACAGGCGTTTTGCATAGTGCAACACTGAACCCATGGAAATTACTTCCTTGGAACAACGTTGCCGATATACCTCACTCTTTTCATCAGACACGGAATAAATGTAGGGTAACGGACACTCCAATTCCTTTTCCCAAAGATTATTGCTATTCAGGCCTATTCCATGGGGAACCACACCGGCAAGGGGTGCCTGGGGGTCCATTCCTGCGTATCTCTTGAGGATACTTGCGTGCCCATAAAAGTCGTTCGGCGTAAAAATCTCACACGTGGACTCTCCTCGATCTGCTGCCAACCCTTCTAAATTCACAAGGTCAGATAGCAAGGGGTGAAGCGAAACGGTTTCGTTGTTCATCTTGAATGCTTAACAGCGATACGGAAAAAAATTCCATTTAAATAAGCCATGTATGGCAAAAAATGCCTAAATGCCATTGAAGAGGCTGCTGAGCAAGTTACGTACCAGCACCCCAAAAGTACCATCTCCCCAGACGGTGCTTTTTGGGAAAAAGAGAAGATATTACTGTCTGCGCGAGGCGCATCAGACCGTATGGGAAATTTATCATCTATTCCTGCCTGTTCCGGCACGTCGACATGAATCTTTTTAAGGCTAGAATAATCCACTCCCCAGGTGATGGATAGAGTTATGGATCACCCGGGATACCGACTCCTTTGAATCTCGTCCCTTGAGCTCACAACGCATCTCCATGCCCCAGGTGGGCTGCAGATTCAAAATCTCAAGAAACAGGATACGTCCGTTGGCTGAGAGGGAGGCGGACTTGACCTCAAGCGCGCGCTGATCGTAGTGCTTGGAACCGTAATTGGCAGTCCGCTTAAGATTCCATACCTCAAGAGCATAATGCGACGTGTCCTGCGCAAACGCCTCATCGAGCGGGTCACTGAAAGTGATACGCATGCCAGATTTTACAGCTTCGAGTGCAACAGGCATGTAAGAAGGTTTCCCGGTATAACGTATGCGATAAAACCCACCAGCCTGCTGTTGCGTTCCAGCCCATGCAAACATGCCGCTTCCGTACAACTGACCATTGGCAGGATGAAACCGTCCACGCATCACCCCGGTGGGAAACTGAGGGATGGGCAATGGGCACATCCCACCCTGCGCCTGCCCTTGGATCATCTCATGCGGCACGGTGTAAATTTTCCCGTAACCGTAGGAAAGATTCAACAGCACCCCGTTCAAAGGCCCCCACTGAGCCGGTTCCGTGGCCCAAAGCAGTTCTGCAGGAGAGCGGTCAAACCCATTGGTAATCCAGCAAAGTGGTTGTTCCATGGCCTGGTTGGAACTGTCCTTCACATCATGATAACCAAACATATTGCCGTAAAAACCGCCCTCCTTGACATAATTAATGCGATTCTTCGGATTCCAGTGCCCTTCCTGGTCAGTGACAATCCATGAACCATCCGGATTCAGGCAAACACCATTGGCAGCACGAAATCCATTGGCCACGATATCGGTCCTGGATCCGTCCGCCGAAACGCGCAGTAAGGTACCGTGATGGGGCACCAGTGCCGTCTTGGCATGACGTGCCGATTTGGCGTAATAGAAATTTCCAGCCTGGTCGACCTGCAATCCCATGGCAAACTCATGAAAATGCTCAGTTACCTGAGCATCGTTGTTGAAGCTCTCGACATAGTCGATCTCGTCATCACCGTTGAAATCATGAAGACGGGCGATCTGGTCACGACAGGTGACATACAGGTCACCATCGTGGATTTTCAATCCCAATGGCTGGAAAAGCCCGGAACAGATGCGACGCCATTTCAATGGCTTGAAATCTCCTGCCACACCATCAACCAACCAGACATCCCCCATCCAAGTGCAGACGGCCGCACGATCCGGGTTATCCGGAAAAAAATCGAATCCACCGAGACGCATCCAGGATTCCAAAGGGTTGTCCTGTGCATCCGGAATCGTCAGGACATCCACGGCAAAAGGTCCATCGTCTTCTCCCATCACCCCCTCCGTGGTGATGACTTGCTGCCCAAACCGCGCGCTACCCCCATGCGTGAGCGGTTCCAGATCCTCAACAGGGATGGCACCCATCAACCCGGTTAGGGTTGCCTGATCGTTCTCAGAAATCAAAAGGCTGAAACGCAGGGTTTCTGCAGATTTCGGCACGGTCATTTCAACAAAGCCGTCTCTACGATGAATCTGCACCCCATCCGCTCCCTTGAGCGTCACATTCAGCGATGGAATATCGGGAGCAATACGAGAAACCATGACGTGATCGGTGGATTGCACGTTGAAATGCCGCACAAAAACAGGCATGGGGCCATATTCGAAAACACTGGGTCTCTCAAGGATCATGCTATCGCCAACAGTGTAGCGCAACAGCACTTTATCCCCATGGTAATAGATGCCCTTGAAGTGCACCCAGTCCCGTGGCAAAGGGCCAAATCGACGCCCGTCTCGCCCAACAATACGACGGTCCTCCCAATTTTGATCCACTGGATGTCTCCAGGCAGGTGCGTCCTCCGTGGCATAGGCAATCTTACCACGAATACTCGTATGCGTGCCATGGGAACCATCAAAAGCGATGCCACGCCAATCGACAAAACGATCTCCGCTATATGCAGCTGCCACGCGCATGGTATCTTCATCGTATACCATCCATGCCTTGCCCTTGGAGACACCACCTGCACCGGGGTCCAGGCGCACATTGATTCCTTTCTGGGCTATGTTCCAATCCTGAATTTCCTTGGCATCATTCACCTGGAAAGTCCACATCATGGCGGGACCAAAATCCATGAGTTCATACTGTTTCCCCCGCCGCTGAGTCTCAGGTTCAGAAACCTGAAGCGTTTTCAGTGGCCGGGGCAAAGACATCAGGTAAGAAGTACTGACCTGATGATAATGATCAGGGTTATTTGGTTTGACCAAGTTTTCTCGAATATATTGGATGACTGCGTACTTTTCCTGACGCGTGTACTGTCCCTGCGGTACCATCAAGCCCAGGCCGTGAGTCAGGGTCTGGTACATGCCATAGGGATCGCTACCGTTCTTGAATACGCCTTCATGAAACTTGAGAGCCGTTGGCAGGAAACCCGGAACCGTGGCTGTTCCGTGGCAGGTAATGCACAATCCCTGATAAATGTTACGGCCCGTTTCCATTGTTTCCTCATTCCACCCCGTAATGAAGCCCACATGATCGGCAGAAACCAGCGGCTGAAGCCAGGCCTCACCCACTTCCACAGGCCCCTCGAGCCTTAAGGGAACAGGGTATCCGGGGACGCCCTCGCCACCAAATGTTTCAACAACACTTTTGCCCAGCCATGCAAGGTTGGGATTTTTTGTCGGGGAGTCAGCATTTTTCACCAGCGCCTGAAGTTCTCGCCTTTCGAGGCCCCCTTTCCAGAAGTAAACGGATTGGATATCGCCACCTTCCCAATCAAGTCCAAAATCTGCCCCGGAAGCTCCAATCTTGAAAACATGGCCTGGAACATCCTCCGCATGGAAGTCGTTTTTTCTCCCGATGGATCGGCCATCGAGGAAAAGTTCCACAGTCTTGTTGCGGACATTCAAAACCACATGGTGAGGCTTTCCATCATCCACTTTCAGATCCCCCGACAGGGCTCCCACCCATCCGATGTCATAGACGAGGTGTCCTTCACGGATAAACAGAGCCTTGGCATTACGAGACCATTGGCCATCAGGAGCACTTTTGGAAAACAAAGTTCCTTTCCCTGTGGTCTGGAAGGAAGCCGAGACGGTATAGTCACTCGATGTTTTGAAGGTTTCCTCGGCCTCTTCCGCAGAAGACGTAAAGGTCAGGTTTGAAAGGACGGGAAGGTCCATTTTCAACATCTCACGCCCGTCAACAAGGGCGAGCAGACGACCCACCTGTTGCTCGAGATGTTCATATTCCAGGCTAAGGACATGTTCCCCACTCAACAAGTGCAACTTGAGTTCCGGTCCCAGATGAAGGAAACCCTCCTTGCCAGGCGGTAACTTGTATTGCATGGACAACCTGAAATTAGCAGCCGCATCTACCACAGACGCAGCATCCGCCTCAAACACGGGACGACGGAGTTCACGGGCATTCTTCGATGGAGGGAATCCGCTGACTTGTGCATGCAAACCAGCACACATCGCAAGTGCCATGAGGACATGGCAGACTATGTTTATTTTCCGTAATCGGTCACCATGTTGCATGAAGAAGCAGTAGCAGAATTACACCCCAAAAATCAAAAAGAATCGACGTAAACATACCGGTTAAAGGCCCGCGATTCGATATATTGAAACGGGAACAAAACACAAGACTCTCAAATCTCCATCAGATCCCTCGATCTTCGACGGATTGCCCTCGCCGCATGGTCAGCATCAGAAAACCAGAAGCCAGGAGCGAAAGGGCAAGATAAACCCAGGCCCATGTAAAACTGCCGGTCGATGTTTTGATGTATCCGGTAAGATACGGCCCCACAAAACCACCCACGTTGCCAAAGGAATTGATCAGCCCAATCGCACCAGCTGCTGCAGGACCAGATAGAAACGAGGTCGGGTAGGACCACCAGACGCCAAATGGGGCATACACCCCGATGGCTGCGACACAGAGAAAAACAAAGGCCAGCATGGGATGGCCTGACCATGTTCCAAGAAGCAAGCCCACGGCGGCGATAAAGGTACCAATCGCCCCATGCCATCTTTTTTCACCCGTCAGAGAGGATCGATGCCCTATCCACAGCATGAAAAGCAGAGAAAGGGTCATAGGGATCACAATCATCCAACCCACCGTGAGGTTAGACCAGCCTGAAGCGGATTTGAGTACCGTTGGCATCCAGTAGCTGAATCCCCAGAAACCTGTGATCCATAAAAAATACGTCAAGCAGAGTTTGAGTACCTCGCGGTCACAAAATGCTTGCCATACAGTAAAGCGCATGACCGCCTGCTTGGCAGCAGTCTCCTTTTCATGCTGTTGGATCAACCAGGCGCGTTCTTCGGTCGTCAACCAAGTAGCCTCAGCTGGGGAATCGGCCAGCCATCGCACGATGATGAAGGCAAAAATGATGGCCGGTATGGCCTCGACAATAAATAGCCCCTGCCACCCCGCCAGGCCCATCATCGGCATTCCCAGAACCCACCCCGCCAGGGGAGCGCCCACGATACTGGAAAGCTGAAGCGAGGTAAGCATCAGGGCAATGGCCCGTGGACGATCGCGTGCAACAAACCATCGGGGAATGCAGGATGCGTAAAGCACGGGATAGAGACTCGCCTCGGCAGCACCAAGCAGGAACCGAAGCAGGTAAAACTCCCAGACCTCGGTCATAAAGGCCATCAAGCCGCTAACAACACCCCAGGTGAACATAATGCGTGCCAACCACCACTTGGGACTGAATCGTTCAGCAATGAGAGCTCCAGGGATTTCAAACAGAACGTAGCCAGCAAAGAAAATCCCTGCTCCCAGGCCGAAGACGGCATCCGAGAAACCAAGATCCTTGTTCATCGTCAACGCAGCGTAACTCAAGTTGACTCGATCCAGATAGGCGATGATCGAAACCAGGAACAGAGGCAGAATGACATTACGATAAGCCTTGCGCCTGGCATTGATCGCAACGAGAGGTTCTTGGAGACGTTTTGTTGACATGGAACACCCATGCTCATATCGCAGATTTTATTGCCTGTCGATCCACAATACTCCCGTTCACCCTGAAGATTTTGACGTTGCACCCAGTAGGGAATATGGGAGAATTGATCCGTTCCCATTAAATATTGATATGAAAGACAACACCTTAAAACCCTCCATCCAGGGGGCTTTGACCTTATTGCTGGTCACACTCAGCACCTGGACCCATGCAACGGAATGGAAACCCCTCTTCAATGGTAAGGATTTCGACGGCTGGACACAACGAGGGGGTAAGGCACGCTACCATGTGGAGGACGGTGTCATCGTGGGCACGACGGTCAAGGGCGTTCCCAACGCCTTCCTGTGCACAGAACGGGACTACGGTGATTTCGTGATGGAACTGGAATATCGCGTCAATCCCAGCATGAACTCGGGCATACAAATCCGGAGTCTCAGCACGCCTGATTACCACAAGGGAGTGGTACACGGGTATCAGGTCGAGATTGACACCAGCAAGCGGGCCTGGTCAGGGGGTATTTATGACGAAAGCAGGCGAGGTTGGCTCAATCCCCTTGATGGAAACCCAAAGGCCCAAGCCGCATTCAAGCAAAACGAATGGAATCACTACCGCATCGAGGCCATTGGTGATTCCATCAAAACATTTGTCAACGGGGTTCCTGCAGCGGATCTGCGCGACTCGATGACATTATCGGGTTTCATCGCCCTCCAGGTCCATGGAACCAACCAGAAGGAACCCATGCAAATCCGTTGGCGCAACATTCGCATCAAGGACCTCGGACAGCATCAATGGAGGCCTCTGTTCGACGGTAAAACCATGACTGGCTGGCATGCCTTACCGGGAGGCAAGTGGGAAATCGCGAATGGAGCCATCCGTGGCACCAGTGAAAAAAGCGAAAGACGTCACGGACTCCTTGTAACCGACAACACCTTCAATGACTTCACAGTCAGATCACAGTTCAAGGTCACACGTGGGGATAGTGGCTTCTATTTTCGAGTCGATGAATCCAAGAATAACGTTGGAGTGAACGGTTTTCAGGTCGAAGTGGACACCTCCTACGAAACAGGTGGCCTGTATGAAACGGGTGGTCGGGGATGGGTCGTACAGCATGCTCCAGACAAGAAAACTGCCTGGTATCAAAAAGGGCAATGGAATGACCTTGTCGTCTCAGCACATGGTCCACGGATCACAGTGCACGTCAATGGCATCAAGTCGGCAGAGCTGCGAAACGATCCCGGACGCACCTCTGGCCACATTGCCCTCCAACTGCATGGAGGGCAGGATATGTGGGTAGAATACCGAACTATCGAGATCCTTGAAAAGCAATGATCAGCAGTGTCTGTTTTGACTTTGCTTTGACGCGCGTCTAGGGTGTGAAACATGGAACATTTACATGCTCCCTGGCGTATAGACTACATCCTCGGACCCAAGGATTCATCTGGAGAGGCGTCCGTGTTCACGCGCATCGGGCAATCCAATGATGACGTGGCAAATCTGGTCGTGCATCGGGACAAGACCTGCTACGTGGTCATGAATCGTTATCCATACAATGGTGGACACCTCATGGTTGTCCCCTACAGGCAGGCAGCCGAATTGGAAGCCCTCGATCATCAGGAAATGGTGGACCTGATGCGCTTGAGCAAGCGATGCATTGCCGTGCTCCGGAAAGTCATGCAGCCTCAGGGGTTCAACATCGGGCTCAACCTCGGTCAGGTGGCCGGAGCGGGCATCCGGGAGCACCTCCACCTTCACGTTGTCCCTCGCTGGAATGGAGATACCAACTTCATGCCGGTCCTTGGAAATACGGCTGTCCTGCCAGAGGCATTGGAGGCGCTGGCCCAGCGACTTCGCGATTGTTTCGCTGAGATGGGATGTTCTGATTCCGATCCATGCTGACGCGTGAACAAGCAACCTTGAATGTCTACCGTGAGCAACTGCACCAAATAACCTTTATTGGTAAATCACCAATGATTGAAAGCTCCCTGAAGTAAAACATGGCAACTGAAACCTTGCATTTTGAAAATGCTCACCAGGCGCAACTGCTGTTCGCCAGCGAATCAAGCAATCTCCAACAACTTGAGACAGAACTTGGCATCAAGGCAGTCACTCGTGATGGATGGATCAAACTGGATGGCGAGGAGAAACAAGTCCAATCCGCCAAGGAACTCTTTGAGATACTGGACGGAGCCCTGAAGACTGGAACGGCCATCCGTCAGAGAGAATTCAATCAAGCACTTGAAGTGGTGAAGCAACAAGGTGCAGAAACCCTCAAGGGTCTTTTCAGAGAACGCATTCAGACTTCTAATCGAAAGCCCCCCATCCATCCAAAGACGTCGGGGCAAAAGCAGTATATCGAGGCCATGCGACAGCATGATGTCACTTTCGGCATGGGGCCTGCCGGCACCGGAAAGACTTACTTGGCCATGGCAATGGCAGTCACGGCACTCAAAGCCGGCAAGGTAAGTCGCATTATCCTCACAAGACCAGCGGTCGAAGCGGGGGAGGCACTCGGGTTTCTCCCTGGGGACCTCTATGAAAAGCTCGACCCTTACCTTAGACCGTTACAGGATGCCTTGCACGATATGCTGCCTGCCGAGGAAATAGAAAAATATCGTGAGCGAGGTACCATCGAAATTGCACCTTTGGCCTACATGCGAGGGCGAACATTAAATTACGCCTTCATCGTACTGGATGAAGCACAAAACGCAACGGCAGAGCAGATGTTCATGTTCCTCACACGCTTGGGTATGAACTCCAAGGCCGTCATTACTGGTGATCCCACTCAGATTGATCTCCCAAAGCATAGGCCCTCTGGGCTTCTGGAAGCCAGCAAGGCACTCGTCAAGGTCAAGGACATTGCCATGGTTCAATTTCAAAAGGGGGATGTCATTCGCCATAAATTAGTTCAAAAAATCGTGGCAGCCTACGAAGCACATCGTCAGGCCCCTGATGCTTCCTAGGGTAAGACCGTCCTCCAAAAAAACACGTAAATCATGCCACGCATGAAGACTGTTGAAATTCAGGTCGAGACACGTAATCGACAACGGAAGTGGCCTGTCGCAACCGACTTGGTGTCACATACAGCACGCTGGGCCTGCGCATCCATATTCAAGGATACCCAAGTGGAGCTTTCCATTCAACTGCTGGCTCCGGGGCGCATGGCACAAATCAACTGGGATTATTTGAAGCATCAAGGTCCCACGGATGTCATTACCTTTGATCTGAGCGATGAGGAAGTGCCTGAACTGCTGGTGGGCGAGATCCTGATATGCCCTGAGGTTGCAGCTCGACAAGCAAAGGTGTTTGAGACCACATGGCAAGAGGAATTATTCCGTTATCTCATCCATGGTCTTCTGCACCTGAAAGGTTTCGATGACAAGACATCCGATAAACGGCACATCATGAAACACCACGAGAATAAGTGGCTGGAAAAACTCACTCAAGCATTCGAGATTCATCCTTTGCCGATTGAACCCCATGGCTTGAAACGGGAAATTTCGGATCAACGTTAACCCATACAGGCATGATCGAGCAGAGTGATGGCGTGGTATTGCGGATAATTCAATACTCAGAATCCAGCCTGATCGTGCACTGGTTGACTGAGGAACAGGGTCGCATTGCAACGATGGCCCGTGGTGCCAAGCGTGCCAAGTCGTCTTTTCGTGGTAAATTGGATTTGTTCCACCGCTGTCAATTGGCTTACCGGAGAAATACGCGTTCCACGCTTCATACGCTTCAAGAGGTCAGTTTAAAGCAAACCTTCGGAAGTCTGCGTCATGATCTGGAAAAATTGACACAGGCCTCTTATGTTGCACAGCTTATTACCAGGAACATTGAGGAAGATACCCCTGCAGATGGGATTTTCTCCTTGTTTCTGCATTTCATGCAACATCTTGAAAAGTTTCCTGCAGCAGCGCTTTCCTCAGTGCTTCATTTTGAGTTTTGCATGCTCCGCCACCTGGGACTCGAACCTCAATGGCGGCACGATAGACTTTCCATGGAGGCCAAGGATTTGCTACGTGCCTGGAGCCAACAAGACAGCTCTTATATTGAACAACAACAGGAAAATGCACATTCCGTCAGTCTTGAATTATTCACGTATCTGGGACGGTTCATGAGTTACCACCTTGGACTACCACCCAAGCTGCGGGTAAATCTTATGAAGCCACCCTTACAGGATCTTCAAGATGGTTTTTCTGTGAATTAACACAGCCTGCTTGTATCAGTAGTATCAGGTCAGAAAACCCCACCTCTACTGGCGCGCATCCTTGAAGGAGTGCACTTCATACAAGGGATATGGTCCGACATCAAACCCGTCAGGAAATCAATCTGAAAGTTGAAGGTTAACGCGACACCATCAGCAACGGACACTTGACACCCTGCAGCACCTGTTCAGTGACACTCCCGCGAATTTTATCAAGGAATCCTTTTCCGTCCTTGGTGCTCATGACAACCATGTCGATGTCCAGAGATTCGCTGCAAAAAAGAATATCCTCCACCACGTTTCCTCCCTTAAAAAGATTTCGATGCGTCCACCCAGTCTGCATAGGTATTTCTAGCACAGGCTGATCCCCTTTATGACCAACATACACGGTAGTAAAACACACATCCTCGCACTCACAGAGGGTAGCCATTCTCACAGCGGCATCGATCGCAGGCAGAGGCGAAGGACTGCGCTGGACGGGTATCATGATATGCCTGAGATTGACATTGCCTGTTTCCTTGGAGACAAACCCCTTGACCTGACGTGGGATGAAAAGGGTTGCCACTTTTGATTTACAGGCAACTGGATGGGCAGTGGATTCCTTACTCCATCGGGACATGCCCTTGCGCTGGTGGGTCGAAAGAACAATGAGGTCTGGTTCTTTATCCGCCACATATTCTGTAATGACGGGAGCGGCTTTTTTACCTGGACGGACAACCTTTTTCACCTTCATTCCAAGCATACTCACATCTTCATGGCTTGCACCGGCACCCAACAACTTCCATCGCTGAAACAGTTGTCGAACCGAAGGAAAGGATGACCATTGCACATTTTCCTCAGGATCACAGACATGCATGATTGATATGTTGCCTTGAGCCAGATGCGACAAACGCAACGCATGCGCCAAGGCAGACTGATTACCTTCCGAAAAATCGGTTGGATGGAAAATGTGATCGAATGCAATCCCCATTACTTCAAAGTCGATTGTTCTTACGATTATCTACACCAGGACTTTCTTCATTCAACCTTTAATTAGGTGAAATTCAGGCAAAAAGAAAACAACAAAAAAGGGGCACTATTAAGCAAGCAAATATGAACCATTTGGTCAGATCAGGCTAATATTCAAGAATCGGGAACCTCCCTGCCGCACCTGATGGATACGCAAAATTCGACGGGACGCAGGGTCAAAACCAAGGAAGCAACAATGACTCCAGCAACCACCCTTATCTTTATACTGGCAGCTATCTGCCCCTCCACCGTGCTGTTCATCGTCCACCGTCAACTCCGTGAATCGAGGTCTAAGGTGGAAGATGACTGACCACGTCAAGTCGCGTTGGAGATTGTCCTCAAATCGTGAGGTCACACACCTGGATCCCGTGCCGCAGGGAGACCATGGGATCCTTCCACGTTGGAATGAACTCGTGGGCAAGAAATCCCCTGTAACCTGTCCTGAGAATAGTACGAATCACCGCCGGATATTGGATCTCCTGATTATTGTCAAGCTCACCCCGACCTGGATTGCCAGCCGTGTGATAGTGGCCAATGTAGGGATGATACCGCCGAATCCGCCGAATCACGTCACCATGCATCACGGAAACATGGTAAATATCGAACAGTAATTTGAAGTTTTCGGATCCAAGCTGCTGAATCAATCGTATGCAAAAATCAACATCGTCACCAAAATATCCTGGATGCCCTTTCATGGGATGCGATGCATCTCGGGAGTTTAAATGCTCCAGCACAAGAGTCACCCCTTTGGATTCAGCCAGGCCTAGCACCCTTTTCCAGGTGTCCAGGCATCGCTTCTCAGCTCTAGACTCA
>JAAZXX010000569.1 GCA_014239995.1 Verrucomicrobiia bacterium | reverse complement strand
TGTGCAGTCCCAGGGTGAATACGAAGACCACGTTGCTGTGCCTGGAGAAAAATGCGCATCATGCGCCTGGGCTGCTCGCGAAAAATACGCCTTGAACTTGCCTTGATCCATTCACCCTCAAAGAAGAATCCATCGACTGGCTTTGTCTGTTGCTCTTCCCTTACCTTCGGAAAAATCTTATACCAGAAGGGTCTGGACCTTGGTGTCGGATCAAGAGCCAAACTTTCCTCAAGCTGGCGCGTCAACAGAAAGATCTGACGCATGTGAAAATACACCATTTGCATGAAGGCCTCGATACGCTTACTGGGAGAGGTCTCCTTGAAACCCAGACCATAGGCAACGGCGGGCTGAATGCTCTTGAAAAGTTTATCTTCTGAACGATTCTTCCTGTAGTGCATCTCATTGCGAACGCGATGCAGGAAATCATAAGCTTCCATGAGATGGCGGTATTCAGACTGGTGAATGTGGTGTCCCGTAATAAGTTCCTCAAGGGATTTGACACGATATTTGAAAAAGGCCATCCATATGAGATTCTGGAAATCGCGGAGACCACCACAACCATTCTTAATTTCAGGCTCCTGCATGAATGGAGTGTTCCCGTATTTCGAACGACGGGCTCTTTGGTCAGTAAGTCGTGCAGTCAGATAAGCATCTTCTTTTCCCAGAACGCACTTATCAATCATGGCCTTTTGCATTTTCAAGTACAAAGGCCCATTGCCAGCAAGCAAGCGCGTCTCGATAAGTGAAGTTTTTGTCTTCAGGTCCTCATTGGAGTAATGCACGCAGTCAGCAATATTGCGTGTGATGTAACCCAGTTTCAATTTAAGGTCTAGTAGGGTTGTACTGAAAGTAGCACAAAAAGCCTCCATCCACGGTTCTGCCCCACTCGGTTTAAGCCCACCCTCGCAGAGAATCATGATATCCACATCACTCTGGGGATTCAGTTCATGTCGGCCATATCCCCCGAATGCGACCGCTGCTAACTGGGCCTTGACTGGAATTTCATGTGCGTAGAGTGAAAAGATGTCCTTGAATAAATGTTGAATCAACTGATCCATCATGAAGGAACGCCCATGCACGATGACTAATCCAAGCGTACCCGTACGGTGCTCCGTTCGCAGCTTTAAAGTGACCTTTTTGAGAAAACTTCGATAGGGTAGAAGGTCCACAACTCCTTTACGGACGTTATTCTTGCTACCCAATTTTTCTTTGGCTATCTGCTGGATTGAATCATGCAGGGAATTCATGGGATGATGTAAACAGCTTTTCGAAAATGCATCATATTTGAGGAAAGGCGTCAGGATAGCGTCTCATGACCTTGGAGCGATTTGGTAAACATGCGATGCCGTACCCCCAAACAGAGCCTTCCTGTGACCGCTGGACAAGTGCTTGGCATAGGAGTCAACAAGGCCATGAACGATCGAGTAATTCGAAGCCAACAGGCATACCGGCCAATCCGAGCCAAACATCAACTTGTCAGGTGCAAAGGTCTCGAAAACTGCATCCAGATAGGGTTTCAATTCCTGCGGTTGCCAGTACTTCCAGTCGGCCTCAGTCACCATCCCTGATACCTTGCAGTACACGTTGGGATATTGTGCCATTTCCCCCAAAAGCACCTTCCATTCCCGAAGCAGACCATCGCGAATCTTTGGTTTGGCTAAGTGGTCAATGATGAAGGGCTGCTCGGGAAACCGACGAATCAAATTCAATGCAGCCTCCATCTGTCTGGGGAAAATCAGAATGTCATAACTCAGATCAAAGGCCTTTAACTTGGAAATACCATTCTGAAAATCCGAGCGCAGCATGAAAGCATCATCGGGCTCATCCTGCACTACATGTCGAACCCCGACAAAAAGGGGATCGGCGGCAAAAAGTGCGAGCTGCTCCTCAACCCGCTCGGAGCAAAGCTCCACCCAACCAACAACCCCAAGAATACGCGGGTTCTGGCGAGCTAGGTTGAGAAGCCAGGTGGACTCTTCAAGGCATTGCCTGGCCTGTACAGCAATGGAGCCATCTAGCTGACATTGGGTTAAATCAGGGACCAGATCGGGTGGAAGAAAATTTCGCCCAAGCGACTCTAGCTTTCCCTTTATCCAGGGATATTCTTTCGGCTGGTATTCCCAAAAATGCTGATGTGCATCAATGCGCATGAGAAGAGTATGGAAAATCCTTGCCCAAAGTGTCAAAGAATTCAACTGTCGATGCGCTTAATGGCCTCTTTAGCCTGTTCCCTGACAAAGCGATAGGAATCACGTTGTGCCTCCATCAAGGCTGGAAGTGCTGATTCCGCAGCTCCACCAAGACGCCCCAGTGCACGACATCCGAAACTCCTCACACCAGGA
Source organism: Verrucomicrobiia bacterium (assembly GCA_014239995.1). Classification (GTDB taxonomy): domain Bacteria; phylum Verrucomicrobiota; class Verrucomicrobiia; order Limisphaerales; family AAA164-E04; genus AAA164-E04. The sequence goes on along the minus strand of JAAZXX010000569.1, from coordinate 682 downwards.
TTTGCGTGCTCCAAGGCCAGGACGTACTGATCCAAGTAGGCAATCTCGGCAGGGAGACGTCTCAAGACACCCAAGGCAACATTCCTGTCATCGGAATCATCAAAGCGTTGCATCAGTGCAGGGATCGCAGCAGCTGCCGCATCCCGAAGGGAACTCATCGCCTTCATGCTTGAATGCCGGATAAGTGGATCCGCATCCTCAAGGGCCTGTATCATCACGGGAAGGAGTCGCTCTTTTGGCTCAGAAAGCGCGATCAGTCCCTCAAAAGCGGCCAATCGGATAGAGGGATTTGCGTGTTCAAGTGAGGTCTCAAACATGGGAAGCGAGCTGCTCGCAGGTTTCCCCAGTTTACCAAGTGATTTGAGCACCGTCAGCAATACGTCATCGTCGCCCTGCATCCCAAGTAAATGCATTTGCCGAATGGCAAGCCGCGGTGCTGAGCCCAAAGCCCCGAGGGTGGTGATAGCAGCCTGACGCACAGAGGGTTTCTCATCTGCAAGTAGTGTGGCCACCTCGCCCTCCAATGGTGAAGCAACTGGGCCCACAACCGAAAGGGCTAGCAATGCGTTTTTCCTGAGTTCCTCATCACGGTCCCCCAGGAAAATCCGAAGCTTGCCAAGCTGACCAGCGACCACCTCGGGAATCTCCCGAAGAGACGCAACAGCGGCCTTTCGAACCTCAA
>JAAZXX010000568.1:377-3028 GCA_014239995.1 Verrucomicrobiia bacterium | reverse complement strand
TCTATGCTGGATATTACGGCGGCATGATTGAATCAATAAACCCTTGAATGAAAGAATCATGTGTTATGTGGACTATTGAGGAAATACAGGATGACCCCATCCTCCGCGAAAAGGAGTTTCCGGTGTGTCGAGATCATATTTTTTTAGGCCATGCTGCCGTTTGCCCTCTTCCTGCCAGTGTATCCAAAGCCATCCAGTCCTATGCCTTTGATTGCCAGTTTGGTGATCAGGAAGAAGTTGCCATGCGCCTAAATACCGAAACCAGAAAACTAGCAGGAAAGGTTCTTGGTGTTGCCTCGGAAGAAATCGCTCTCGTGGGACCGACGAGTTTGGGACTCAGTTTTGTGGCGTCTGGTTTTTCATGGAACAAAAATGATCACATTCTGGTCTATCAGGATGATTATCCTTCCAATGTCTATCCCTGGATGGCACTTGCCAAGCGCGGCGTGGAAGTCAGGTTTCTAAATGTGAGTGCACCGGGACGTATCAGACCCTCGGACATCTTGGAACAGATTGAGGAAAAGACGCGTATGGTTGCACTGGCATCCTGTCATTTTCTAAGTGGTTATCGCATTGAAGTGGATGCTATTGGCAAAATACTTCATGAACGAGGTATTGCATTTTGCCTTGATGCCATTCAGACCATAGGGGCTTTTCCGACACCCTTGGAGCACGTTGACTTCATGGCAGCTGATGCACATAAATGGATGCTTGGGCCCTGTGCAGCGGGCTTGTTCATGGTCAAGCAACACATGCAGCCTGTCCTCCAGCCAAGCACCTTTGGTTGGCACAACGTGGATTGTCCTGAATTCGTTGCTCATGAGGATATCATTCTCCAGAAAGACGCTCGTCGATATGAAGCTGGAAGCCACAATTCAATGGGTATTGTTGGATTGCACGCCTCCTTGAAAATGATGGACTCAGTAGGAGTCGAGGCTATTGCTCAGGATCTTCTTAAAAAGCGCAACTTTCTTTGTGAAGGCCTACTAGCGAAGGGACTTGAGGTCATTCATCCTGAGGTGCCTCAAGCAAATGCCAGCGGGATTGTGACCTTCAGTAAGGAAGGAACCAATATGGCAGTAATGCATCAGACGCTCAAAGAGAAGGGGATCCTTACCTCATTGAGAACCGACCGAAGTGGTCTTCAATATATCCGCCTTTCTCCACACTTCTACAACACGATGGATGAGTTAAGCCGGATGCTTGCTGCGCTCTAGAGAATAAAGAAATGGACATGATGCTTGGCGCAGTCTACTCCTTATAACCTTCCCATGAATGCTGCAAGTATTGCTATGCCGCATGTACCCTACTGAAAAAAATCTTATGAGTATGTCATTCGGCTTTCTAAAACCTTTTTTCATCGCATGTGTCTTGCATTGGTTGATGCAGGGTCAAACTGCCTTTGCTCAACCTGTGGTGCATGTGGATCGCTCCGTGACCTTTCAACTACTTGCTCCTGGGGCCGGTAAGGTCATGCTGAGCGGTCTTCCTGGCGCTGGGGCAGTCCCAATGAAGCGCCTGGGGGATGGAAGTTGGAGTGTCACTTTGGGGCCGTTGGAGCCGGATCTATACACCTACCACTTCACTGTGGATGGGGCCTTGACGATTGACCCTAAAAACAGGCGTGTTAAAAAGTGGCGCACTTTGGGTTCCATTTTGGAGGTTCCAGGCCAGAATCCGTATTCCCAGCATGCCCTAAATGATGTGCCGCATGGGACAGTGCATCGTCACTACTATCGTTCGCAGGTGACAGGTTCCAATCGTTCTTTCGTCGTGTATACCCCTCCACTCAATGACTTGAACGAAGAGGGAATTATCCCTGTGCTTTTTCTTTTGCATGGATTTGGTGACGATGAAACGACCTGGACCGAGGTGGGGCGTGCGCATTGTATTGCTGACAATCTTATTGCTACGATGCAGGCAAAGCCGATGATTATTGTGATGCCTAACGGACATCCTTTGCCGTTACCTAAGGGTGATGGACTCGAGAATTATGGCCTTGAAAACCGTCGATTACTTGATGCTCAAATTCGTATTGAACTGATGCCCTTTCTTCAAGCCCACTATCCCGTGGCGGGAGAGTCTGTACAAACGGCCATTGCTGGGTTGTCCATGGGGGGGGGGGCATGCTCTGAACATCGGGATCAGGCGTCCTGATATGTTTCAATGGGTGGCCGGATTCAGTTCCTCAGCTCCTCAGGGAAATTTGGACATTCAATTTGGTAACCTGAAACGACTTGATCCATCAAAGCGTCCCAAACTTCTCTGGATGGCTTGTGGAAAAGACGATTTTCTACTCGACCGCAACGAAGTGTTCGTAGCCTGGCTTAAGCAGCAAGCCATCCCTCATACCTGGCTTTTGAGCGAAGGAGGGCATGATTGGAGGGTTTGGAGGCGGTACCTGACTCAGTTGTTACCCATGCTTTTCACGGTTTCCAAGTAGGACTGAATGTGCCGCTTCATTTTCAAATGCCAGCGAAGGGTAAAGAGGGGATTGTTGTGGACTCAGGGAATCAATGTATTCGCGATGGATCTTGCCGCGTCCACCGGATCCTGGGCGGCATAGATGGGGCGTCCTATGACCAGTCGATTGGCTCCTGCCTCGATGGCTTGCCTTGGTCCCAGGGTGCGCTTCTGGTCATCTGCAGGGC
>JAAZXX010000568.1:0-367 GCA_014239995.1 Verrucomicrobiia bacterium | reverse complement strand
TGGATGCCATGGTCGCTAGATTGGCAACCTGATCCTCGACATGGGCGGGCACTCCGATGGCTTCCAGCTGGGCTTGGTCCATACTGGTGAGCACGGTCACGCCGAGGATGAGAGGTGGATGGATGGCAAGTGACTCGGCGGTCTCCATGGCTGATTCTTCTGCTGCCTTGAGCATTTCCGGTCCCCCAGCGCAGTGAACGGTCAGCATATCGACCTTATATCTGGTTGCGTTTGCGACTGCTTTTGCCACTGTGTTTGGAATGTCATGGAATTTCAGATCCAGGAAGACCTCCTTCTCCAGTGCCTTGACAGATTGAACAACGGCTGCCCCTCCTGCGGTGAATAATTCCAGTCCAATCTTGAAACC
>JAAZXX010000567.1 GCA_014239995.1 Verrucomicrobiia bacterium | reverse complement strand
TGGAGGGTGATCCCTTCCAGACTGCCGCTGATGGAGGTCCTCAACTGGTAGGGTTCACCTAGAGTCACCGAGTTTTTATCCGGACTGATACGGATACGGGGAAGCGGCACCTTGGTGGGGTCCAAGTCCCAGCTGAAGAGGATATTGCCACTTGCACCATCAAAGCCGTCGATGGCAATGAAATAATCCACACCAGCCTCAGCATTGAACTTCAGGGCACTGGTTGAGAAACCACCCAGGTCATCATCGTTTTCCAGCTCCGTCAATTGGATCAGTTCCAAGCCCACATAAACCGAGAGCAGGGTATCGAAACTCGATCCCTCAAGTGAGAGCGTTGTGGGTCCGGTCTGTTCAGGGCGCCAGCGATACCAGATGGATGTACCCCCTGGCTTACCACCATGATTGGGTTCACCGGGTTCGAAGGTAGCACCGACATTGGAGGCACGCACCTCGCCCACATTACCGCTGATGGAGGTTGCATCAACGAACTGATCTCCACCATTGACCTGTGGCCAATCCAATGAAAGTACAACGGGATCCGTCAGGAGAGTCGCGTCCTCGTTTTCTGCTCGAAGAAGGTAACTTCCCGAATTGCTTCTTGTCAGTCCAGGAAGAATGGGCAGCGTCGCCTGGTTGGCACCTTGCAGTAATATACCGTTCAGGAACCAACGAAAATCCGGGGGTTCTTCCGTGGTGATACCAAAATCAAGGGTCAATTCAGATCCAGTTGGGAGCACCGCATCGGACAAGGCATTGGAGGCCACGGGCGGACGATAGGGATCCACCTCGATGACAGAATCCAGCTCCCAACTGAACAGGATATTTCCAAACACCCCGTCAAAACCATCGATGGCAATGAAGTAGTCCACACCAGCCTCAGCATTGAATTGAAGGGCGCTGGTGCTGAATCCTCCACGGTCATCGTCAGACTTTAACGCTACCAACTGATCAAGGGATGTGCCGGTGTAAACCGAGAGCAGGGTATCAAAACTCGATCCCTGCAGGGAGAGGGTTGCGACCCCGTTATTTAGGGGATTCCATCGATACCAGATGGACTTGCCTCCTCGTTTGCCCACGTGCATGGGCTCATCGTTTTCAAAGGTGGCATCGATGTTGGTCGCACGCACTTCACCTTTATCTCCGCTGATGAGGGTCGCCTCATCAAACTGGTCTCCACCCTCGAGAACCAACCAGTCGAGACTGACAATCACCGGGTCCAATAGCAATGCACCCTCTGCATTCTTGGCCTGCAGGACATAGCTCCCAGAGTTGGCTCGACTGACTGCAGGTTGCAAGGGAAAGTTGCTTTGATTGGCGGCATCCAGGACCTCGCCATTCAAAAGCCATTGATAACGTATGGGCTCTGTACCTGTAACGACATAATCCAGGGACAACTCCGTGCCTGACTGGACGTAGATATCCTCCAGACGGTTTTCAGCAAGAGGGACCACACCAGGAGCACTCTGGAGTTTGAGGACAGCCGTGGTGGTTTGACCGTCCTCATCCGAGACTGAAAAATCCAGGCGGGCAAGAGGAACCGTCTCATTCAGTTTGCCACTCACCATCAAACCCCTGTCTCCGACAATTTCTGTTGTCACGGATTCCCGGTCCAGCAAGTCACGTGCAGGTTTTCCGAGAGTTCGAGCCTCGACCTTGATCTTAAGATCCGGCATGGCTGTTGTATCATCCCAGATACGCGCTACAAATCTGAAACTTCGACCTTCATCGCCGAAAAGCTCTGGAGAAGGATTGTCAAAAGAGAGAATATCAGGCGGCAATGAACCTTTTTCTCTCTGATAAATGCTGATTTGTACGCGATGGATGACCTCGTAAAAACCATCACTCACACTGATTTCAAGGTCAACATCCCCACTGGCATCACGGACAGGAGGAATGATCAATTCCCTTCCAGATGGCACGACACGGATTTCAAGATTCGCAACATCGATAAGCTCAAGGTTACTGCTTGAAATGGAGACTTCCAACTCGTCCACCGGGACTTGATCATCACTCAGCTCCAAATCAATGACGATCAGTTCATTTTCAAAAAAACGCAATGAGGCTGGCACCCGAACCAGCGGTGGTGTATTCACTTCCTTGACTTTCAGAGTGACGGTTCCAATGGCTAAATCTCCATCTTTGTCCGCGATGGAGTAGGTGAAATGATCGACACCATGGTAATTGGCAACAGGCACATAGGTAAAGGTACCATCGGAGTCCATCCTCAGGGCACCGTGCTTCGGTTGCGTATTCTCGGTAACGAACAACTCCCCACCATCCCCCCCGAGGTTGTCATTTAAAAGCACACCCGCGGACAGGGGAATGTTCAATCGGGTGTTCGCATCCAAGGCATAGGAATCATCCACCGCGATGGGGAAATCATTCTGATTCAGGACAACAAGGGTGACCGTAGCGATGTCGGTATCCCCATCCGAGTCAGCAATGGAATAGACAAAACTGTCGACTCCGCTGAAGTCCTGTTCTGGCGTGTAGGAAAAAGAACCTTCCCCGTTGAGAATCAGTGCACCATGGGATGGCCCGGTTACTTTTGTGGCAACCAGTTCACCCCCGTCACCTCCCGGTTCATCGTTGGCCAGGACTCCCAGGCGACTTGCCATATCCATGCTGTCGTCATCCTCCCCTTCAATGGGAGGTTCCGGTTCCCGGTAAAGCTCGATGGTGACGGTGAAGATGGCGGTCGTCCCTTGCTCATTCATGATAGAGTAACTGAACGTGTCGGAACGACTGGAGTCACCCGTGGGCAGGTAACAGAAGCCACCATCCGTGTTGAGTGTCAGTCTCCCCTGACTCGGAGCGATCTCCTCGGTGATCGTCGGATTTTCGGCATCTGCCGGAGCTTCACCAGGGAGTTCATCATGTTTCTCCATCTCGATTTTAACGGCCCTGATGACGGGCGTGATGACGACACTTCCACTCGCATCAATGAGAGTGTAGGTGGTTGTGTAGGTGAAAGCATCCTGTCCGAAAAAACCCCGGTTGGGAGTATAACAGAACCTTCCAATCGGTT
>JAAZXX010000566.1 GCA_014239995.1 Verrucomicrobiia bacterium | reverse complement strand
CACCATCCACCCAAGCCCCAGAGCAAAGCGCAAGATCCTCATGGTGCGAAGCCCGACGAACTTTTCAGCCGCGTGTCTGTTCATGGTTATGGGATCCATTATTACGAAAGGAACCCGCCCAGACAAGTCTGAAACAGCGGCACTGTCCTTCCCAGGCACTCGTGAGTGTTCAAGAGTGCCTGGTCTAGCGGGCCAAACCGGGTGCGGCTTCTCCCTGTATTGCTTTCCTTTCAAGCAGGCTGCTCCAGGGTTCTGGTTCTCGAGTCGAGGCTGATCGGCTGGTTTCCCTTATTGCCACAAGGCGTTGTCCTGATGGGAACGTTCCATGTGCATGCGAAGCTCCTTGACCTTGGAGGGATGTGCCGTTGCAAGATTATCACGCTCACCGATGTCCCGTTCCAGTTGATAGAGCTCGAAGGAACCATCCCTGTCCTGGATGCCTTTCCATGGTCCCTGGCGGACCGCCTTGAAATGTCTGCCATCGTAGAATTCCCAGTAAAGGAAGTCGTGCTCTTGCTGCGCATCGGTTTTCCCCAGCAAGGTTGGAAGGAAGCTGATGGAGTCCAGGCCCGGGGGAGGCGTGGAGGCAGCCAGTTCGGCCAGGGTGGTCATGAAGTCGCCAAAGTAGCCGATATGGCTGGATATGGCGTTGGGACGAATCACACCCGGCCAGCGGGCAATCATGGGTATCCGAATCCCTCCTTCATAAAGATCCCGCTTGATGCCTCGCAGGGGGCCGTTGGAATCATTGAAGTGGGGATCGTTGCCACCTTCCCCGTGGGGGCCATTGTCAGAGGTGAAAAAGACAAGAGTACGCGTATCCATCTCCAGTTCCTTGAGCAGGGCCATGAGACGTCCGACGTCTGCGTCCATGCGCGTGATCATGGCGGCATGGCCTTTTTGGGGTTCCGGCCATTAGGTTTCTGCATAGGGACCATGGTCGGGCACCTCCATCCCCAGTCGACCGCCCTCGTTGTTGGCGTGTGGAATGGTGAGTGACAGGTAAAGGAAAAAGGGATTTGATTGGTGTTGACGGATGAAATCCAGTGCCTCGTCGGCACACAGGTCATGTGAAAAAGTCGAGCGTTCCGAGGCATACCCGGCACCGTCCCCTCGCTCGTTTTCCACACGATTGCCCTCCAAGGGCACCCGATCCCCGTTTCGGAAAAGGAATTCAGGGTAATAATTGTGCGCATGTCGTTGGCAGAGATAGCCGAAAAAAGAGTCAAAGCCCTGTCGATTGGGATGTCCCGTGGAGTCGGGTCCACCCAAGCCCCATTTGCCGATGAGCCCCGTGGAGTATCCAGACTTCTTGAGCACCTCGGCGAGGGTGATCGTTTCATCTGGCAGGGGCCACTGTCCCATGGGCTTTAATTCACGGTTCCCGCGCACCAGGGCGTGTCCGGTATGCAGTCCTGTCATCAATACGCATCTGGATGGAGCGCAGACTGTTGACCCGGCATAAAACTGCGTGAAGCGCATGCCCTCTGTCGCCATGCGGTCAATGTGGGGTGTCTGGATGCGTTTTTGCCCGTAACAGCCCAGGTCTCCGTAACCCAAGTCATCGGTCATGATGAAAATGATGTTGGGTCGTGCGGTCTGCAGCGGGGATGCATCCAGTGCAAGGGCGTCAACGATCAACACCATACTCAGTGATGCCATCATAGAACGGATCCAATGGAAAGGGTTGATCGGGTGCATTGGAACAGGGTAAAATATCGGTTCCGTTAAGACCAACCATAAAAACCTGATGAGCTGTGCCTGCTCCATGCGGGTGATCATTCCCTTGCCTTCCATGCCTTGTGCGGTCCATGATGCGCCGAAGATGATGTCTAAGATTTGCTGGACGCATGACCGTTCTGATGATGTGAGGGTGCAATACGAAAACCTCGTATCGACCGTTGGCCTGATCGATCTTGATCAGCGGGGGCGCCTGTGCCTGACAGGTGCGGATCGCGCAAGTTTCCTGCATGGCCAGATCACCCAGGATACACGCGCACTTGCTTTTGGTCAGGGTGCCTTTGCGGCACTTGCGGATGCAAAAGGCAGGATCCAGGCTGATCTCACGATTTACTGCCTCAGGGAGGAACTCCTGCTTGACTTCGAACCTGGAATGACGTCGATGGTACAGCAGCGACTCGAGCACTACCTGGTTTCCGAGGACGTGACGGTATTGGATCCCTCAAGCCTCTACACCTTGCTCAGCCTTCAGGGACCCTCCAGTGAACCTGTCCTGCGCGATGTCCTGCAAGATACGGAGATGCCACGTCAAGCCCGGGACTTCATTGAAGTGCCCGGCGAGCAGGGTCCACTCTATATCTGCTGCCGGCCGCGATGTGGTTCGCATGGGTTTGATCTTTTCCTTCCGCGTTCATTGGCCGATGCCATGCATGCCCAGCTGGAGGCTGCAGTTCTTTCCAAGGGAGGTTGTCGCGTGGGACCTCGGGCCCTGGAGATGGCGCGCATTGAGGCGGGTGTGCCGCGCGTCCCCGTTGATATGGGACCGGATTACCTTGTGCAGGAAACGGGCCTGGAGTCTGCAGTCGTCAGTTTCAGCAAGGGATGCTATATCGGGCAGGAGGTGATCTCCCGTATCCGCTCTCAAGGGAAACTCAACAAGTCGCTCAGGCGCGTGGTTTTCCATTCCATTCCCGAGGTGACAGCAGAGTGCGAACTCACGTTGTATGTTGGAGACAAGCGGGTTGGAGTATTTACCAGCGGGGCTGTGATCCCTGGTAAGACGCCTCGGGCGCTTGGTTTTGCCTACATCAAGCGCGATTTTCTTGATCCAAGTACCCCGCTGCGTTGCCGTGACGCCTCGGGCCAGGATATCGATGTGCGACTGCTTGGGGAGCCGGTTGTCCTCTGAAAGCCCTGATCAGTAAACTGCCATGTCGCCCTTATCTTTCCGAGCTCGTTGGATGCAATAGCTTGCCAATGAGGGCTTGCATCCTCCATGATGTGATCTGAGGATCATGTTGACGGATCGACAGTGGTTTTTTTGTGCCAGCCTGGTGTACGGGGTAAGCATG
>JAAZXX010000565.1 GCA_014239995.1 Verrucomicrobiia bacterium | reverse complement strand
AAGCCACGTTACCGGCATAGGATCGACCATCGCGGGTCGTGATCATGACCAGCTTATAATCATCCTGAATTTCCCCACTGGGATGGATCACATTATCCAGCAGGTACTCAAGATTGGTTCGATTGGAACCCGTCAGGTCAGGGCCAATCTCGCCGCCAGCATCGTACATCCTGTGGCATACACCACAAACCATCTCAAACATCTTCTTTCCTGCGTCGAAATCTGCGGAGGCCAAGGCTTCACCATCGATTAAACGACGGTATTTTTCCATGGCAGCCTCCTTGTCCTTGGACAACTGTTCCATCGGTCCCCAGACATCCACAAAACTGTTTCCGACGACTCGACGCAACTGCCTCGCCACATAGGGTGGAATATCCGACAAGGACACGGTTTCATCCTTGAGCGCCTGAGTTAAACGTCGTCCATAGGAAGGCCTTGAAGCAAGCGCCTGCAGGGCCAGGAGACGCGTCTCGTCATCAAAGTCCGAATATCGCTCCAGCAAGGCCTTTGACAGAGACCCATGGTTGAAGTTCGCTGTGGCGCGAACCACATCCTGCTGCAAAGATGAATCGCTGAGCAGGTTGGGAAGCATTTCTCGTAATTCGTCCCGCTGTCTACTGGCCAAGCCAAGCAATGCCTGACGACGTATCGCCGTGTCGGCCTCCGTGTCATTGAGAGCCGCAAGCATTTGTTTGACCGCTGCTTTATCTCCAAAAAGCTGTCCCAGTTCCAAGGCCAATCGTTGAATTGAAGCATCCTCATTTTGCTGAAGTTTGGCATAGACGGAACCCCACTGATCGGGCACCTCCATGTCATCACGCCCCTCGAGACCATCTAACATACCCTCAAGGAAAGAACGGCGCACAGCACTTTGCTTTTCAGGCAAGGATGCCAAGCTTGCCACCACGGAAGGCAGGCGATCCGCATCCACCGCCCTGCGGGCCACCACGCGTTGTAGAAATGGTATGTTTCCCTGTGCAACAAGATTCAATGCCCTGGCCGGTGCATTCTCCACAAGGGGTTCCATACCAAACCAGATCATCTTGGGTAGATTATGATCCTCAGCATCCTCGCCGTGACGTGCCAGCGCCTTGACGATGGGCCAACGATCTTCAAGGTCTATCCGCTGAAGGGCAGATGCAATGTAGAGCCTCACAACAGGAGACGGATCTTCCTGTGCCAAAGTTTCAAGACCTCTCAAACTGATCTCCGATGGCGCGCGATTCTCACACAGCAATTGGACAGTCCAGGCCCGGATATGGGCATCAGGATCCGCGGAGGTCCTTCGAAGTTCCCTGTCGCTAATCCCCTCTGTCACGTGCATGGCCCAAAGGGCACGCAGGCGATAATCCGGGTTGGCATGGCTGTTCAGGATCTGCCTGAGACGTCGATATACGTCATGGTTCATTTCCCCCTCATGGGCCCGTTGTTGAAGGATCAGTCTAGCCCGACGTGCATGCCAGGCGCTCTCACTGGTTTGCAGATCAGCCAATTGCATGCTGTTCAGGGATTTCAGGTCGCCGTAGCGGCCTTCCCAATCTGTTGCCATGGATTGTTCCGGAGCCATCCGGAAGACGCGGCCTGTGTCCTTGTTGAAGACCTCTTTACCGCAGATATCCGCATCATGCCAATCCAGAACGTAAACGTCCCCAGCGGGCCCGATCTCCATACTGAAACCGATCCACTGCGCGTTGTTGGCAAGCATGAAGTCCTCCCCATGCCTACCAATAAAACCGGAACCCGAGGGTTCAAGGATATCGGTCAGCACGGCATGTTCGTGGATGTTCGCCATGAATATTTGGCCATGGTAACGCTCAGGGAAGGCATCCGAGAGATACACCCGCGCACCGCCGTGGGCTGAGCGATGTCGATGATCGGCAATGGTTCTTATATCACTGTAGACATAAGGGTTGTAATGCTGTCCGCCTTGGCGGTGGTAAATCCCACCGGGAATCACATGCCAAAGATGCGGGATCACGCAGGCCGAGATGAAGAGTTGCCCCTTGGCGTCGTAGTCCATGCCCCAGGGGTTACTGAAGCCATGAGCCACTACTTCAAATTTTCTCTCGATGGGATGATACCGCCAGACACCACCATTGATGTCCACACCTTCACCCTCCAGCTCGATATTTTTCGGGAAGGGCGCACCATGCTTGTAAAGTTCTCCCTTGCCCGCCGGTTTCCCCACCTTTGAGGGAGTCGCAAATCCCTGGCAACCATAAAGCCATCCATCTGGCCCCCAGTGGAAACTGTTGAGAGTTTCGTGGCGATCACGAATACCCCAACCGGTAAGGTGCACCTCGATGTCTTCCTCATCGGCACGGTCGTCTCCATCACGATCTGGAAGAAACAAAAGGTTCGGAGGCGCCCCCAACCAGAGGCCATCGAATCCAACGGCGATCGCCGCGGGAAAAGGGATTCCCTCGTGAAAAACACTGCGTTTGTCCGCCACACCGTCGCGATCGGTATCTTCCAGAATCAGAATGCGACTGTCACCCGAGTTGGCAAATCCGCGACCACGCGATTCGTAGTCACGGTTCTCTGCAATCCACATGCGCCCCCGATCATCCCAGCAAAAGGCCATGGGCTGGGTGATCATGGGTTCCGAGGCAAAGGCATTGACTTTGAAACCCTCGGCAATGCTCATCGTCTCCACGGCTTTTTCAGGTGTCAGGAAGGTCGCCTCCCGACCTTCCTTCTGTGCCAGGCCCCACAAGGCCCAGGTACCTCCCATACCACTGTAGTCACTCCAGTCGCGAGTCATGGCAACATCATCCAGATTGCCGGTGTAAACGATCAGACGATGTCGAATCATTTCAATTTCGCCCTCGGCTATATGCCAATCTCCGGAACGTGCCCGTACTGGACCCACGCCCATCTGCCCGTCCACACGCCATGGCATCGGAAACCCTGCATTGTCTGGATGATCCAAAACTGCGATGTGCGCCTTGTCATCTCGCCCCTCCACCTGGACAGGCCACGCTTCTAAAGATGTGACCATTGGTGCATACGATTATGGGGGATTGTTTATTCGCATGCCCTGGAAGCCTGGTATGGAT
>JAAZXX010000564.1 GCA_014239995.1 Verrucomicrobiia bacterium | reverse complement strand
ATACCATTCGTCATTCACTGAGAAGGCGTTGACACCATTCCAGATCGCATGTTTCTGCGGAGTAAAGGTCGGAGTCCAGTGCGGGTTCACTGACCAGTCGAGATCACAAAATCCACCCATCCACTCAAGGAATTTACGCCCTGGCTCACCTCTCACGGCCTCGGTCGCCCAGTGAATCATCACCACTCCGATGCCTTCTTGCATCAGCGCATCGAACTCCTTCAGTTTCGGGTTCAGCAAATGACCACCATGCCCCGTGCAAAAGATGACGATGGTATCCGCATCCTGAAGGACCGACGCATCCTCAGGGTAACCGACATCGGCCAGCACAACCGCATTGATATTCAATCCTGATTCGTTCAGGCGTTTCGCGAGAATCATGTTTCCGGCACGATGCTCATGGGACATTGGCCCATGACTGGGTTTGCCGGAGACAAAGACTACCTTTGTCTTCTCCTCCGCCCCGGCAAGAGGAATCCAAAACGTCATTACGATAAAACCTGTCAATAGTTTGAGTAACCTTTTCATTCCAGAATCGAGTTTATTAAGTTTGGGTAAGGTGATGAAGGTATCATTACGAAATACTTGATTCGGTCAAGCGGACAATCCCAGTGCTCTACGGAGCCGACTCGCTTAAAAAAGGATCAGTGCATGTAATCCTACCGATCACAAACGTTCAGACAGACCTCCCATGCCACCTAATATTTAACGAAAGCAGCTAGGGACAAGTCATTACGAGCCATTGCCAACATGGCCTGTTGGCACGATTCATGTACCAAAGATACCGACCTCAAGTCCCTGTGCATCCGGTACTTGAAGGTTAACCCGGCATCTGGATGCTCATCATCAGGGGCAATTAGACTTCCATCCCCCCATCATATGGCATACTGCTGACTAGCGGTCCGGGTGTTTTCCCCAGTCATAACGCTTGTTTGGATCAAAATCCGGATTGGACACTGGCATTTGAGCTCTGGTATCTGTTTGCCACTGGCTTAAGGCCCTCTTCAATGCATGGGTCCTCTCCGGGTAACTGAATTTCAGATCGGTCATCTCGTTGATGTCGTATTTGAGATTATAGAGTTCAAACGTGTCACTCACGAGGTTCTGCACGATTTTCCAGTCCCCCTTTCTCAGAGCCGACATGGGTTGCTCGTGATGATAAACGGGATAGTGAGTGAATATTTCCCGTTCGGGATCAAATTGATCATGGATCAGGGCAGGGAGAAAAGACACCCCGTCAAGCGTTTGTAACTTCGGTTTTGTTCCTTCCGCCAATGCCAAAAAGGTCGGGTAAAAGTCCGCGCTTGTGACCAGGGCTTGGGACGAAGAACCTGGCGCAATCTCCCCTGCCCACCGAACTATCAAAGGAACGCGAATGCCACCTTCATATAGGGTACCCTTACCCGCTCGCAAAGGCGCATTTGTGGTGGCAATATACCGTAGTGGATGTCCATCTGGATAGACGTTCCGACTTTGCCCCCCCAGCAGGGGAACGTTGTCGTAGCGATTGTCCACGCCCCCATTATCAGAATAGAAAATAACGAGGGTATTCTCGCCAAGCCCCTGTTGATCCAACGTTGCCATGAGTCTGCCCACGCTCCTGTCCACATGTTCAATCATCGCGGCGTACACGGCATTGCAGGCATAGTCTGGATCACTTTGCTTCTGCAGATATTTAGCAATCAATGCACGATCCGCATCCAATTGCACATGGACATCATAGTGAGAAATAAAGAGAAAGAACGGATCATTGCGATGTGCCTTTATAAAATCAATCCCCATCCGTGTCAGCGAATCGCTCAGGCGTTCGCCTTTCTGCGTCTTGTATTCAGGTTTGAATTTAGGTTTATAAAAACCTCCACCGGCATACATATGCGCCTCATCGTAGCCCCTGGCGTTGGGCATATGCAGGTCACTGTTTCCAAGATGCCATTTACCAAAGTATCCCGTTTTATAACCCGCGTTCTGCATGATGTTTCCTATGGTGGTAATATCATCCGGAAGATGTTGGGTTCGGTGCTTGGGAACAACAACCTCTTCGTGGGGCCGCCAATGTCCCGGTATGAAATCAAAAATCCCCACACGTGCAGGGTATTGACCGGACTGGATACTTGCCCTGGTAGCAGAACAAACGGGTGCTGCATATGCATTGTGAAACAAAATGCCGTCCTTCGCCAGACGATCAATATGAGGGGTTTCATTGAATGGGTTTCCATATACTGGAAGATCCCTCCCTCCTAAGTCATCGATCAGGATGAATAAGACGTTGGGACGATCAATTTTTGCTTCTGCGACAGGAGCGATGAGCCCCCAGAGAGCAATCATTATGGTTACCACGACCGATCTGTTCATGATGTGTATATACATTATTTTGCTTCACTTGAACACTCAAGTAATGCGACCGGGAATACAACCCAGATCTAGGGGAGACAAATGATGTCCACATGAGTTTCATTCATTAACTTCTGCCGCTTCATCTTAATTTGGCTATTAGATTCCGCCCATGGGATCGCATTGAATGGTCCGATCATGCGCTTGAGAGTGGCGTCCATTTGAATGATGCAAATGTTCAAAGCAACCTTATTCAGGGTGGAATCTTCAATTCTAAGTCAATCGGAAGCGACGTGGCTTCGGACCTGCTTGAACTTATTGAGGAAATTCGATATGGCCAATGTGCGTTCAGGAACCAGTGACTACGTGGCAGTTCAAAACCTATTCCTTGAGGATATAAAAATTCGCTGGGTTTTACAATCGTGTTCAATCTTAAGCCGTACGAATGCTTGGTTTACTGCCAAAGGAACAAGACCTGTCCATGATGAATGACCTGCATTCCGTAGGGGCGCCAAAATCAAACCCTGAAGAAGATGCGATCAATACCACCAGTATCTAGGCTTTTTTATCAGTTTTGCCTGCCGATTTTGCAAAACGAGCCATCAAGGAATCGTAAATATTCGGCCGGACTCCGGCATCTTCAGCTGCTTCTTTACGACGAATGGCGTTACGCACCATCATGGAGCCCATCCATCGGATGGGTTCAGGGGGAAAATATCCACGCGGACCACCGACAAAACC
>JAAZXX010000563.1 GCA_014239995.1 Verrucomicrobiia bacterium | reverse complement strand
GGGTGAGAATCAACGATACCTTCCCGGCATAGCGCTTGGGCAAGATTGGCATATAACGCATGATCTTGCAAAAGCTGTTATGAATCGAGATCTGCTCGTCTTGGCCGTTGCTTCACGTGGGTTCAGATCGATCGCAGAGCAACTCCATGGGTTTCAGGGTTGTGTGGTCAGCGTGACCAAGGGGATAGAAAACGTGACGGGCAAGACCATGACGGGTATCCTTGCCGAAACCATGCCTAAGGCACGAGCTGTTGCATTGTCTGGGCCTACTCTAGCGGCCGAGGTCATGGCGCGAATGCCTACAGCGATCGTTGCGGCATCATCCCGGCTGGATGATGCCCTGATGGTTCAGTCCCTTTTTCACTTGCCACACTTCAGGGTATACACCTCCAGTGATCCCCTTGGTGTCGAGTTTGGAGGTGCCCTGAAAAATGTCATTGCCATCGCGGCGGGAATTTGTCAGGGCCTTGGGCTTGGGGATAATTCAAAGGCGGCATTGGTGACACGAGGTATTGCCGAGATTCGCCGTCTGGGTATTGGATGTGGAGCCCAAGCTGGCACATTCAGCGGTCTCAGCGGCCTTGGAGACCTCGTGGTAACCTGTTTTTCCAGGCTCAGCCGGAATCGAGCCTTTGGAGAAAGTGTGGGGGCCGGCGGAAATGTCGATAAAATACTTAAGCAGACTGTCTCGGTTGTCGAGGGATACCACACAGCCAAATCTGCATGGCATTTGGCTTCCGAGCTTGGAATTGATGCGCCTATCGCGGGCGAAGTTAACGCGATGCTCCACAGGGGGAAATCTGTCCGCAAGGCTGTTGAAGACTTGTTGTCACGCCAGGCCAAGGAAGAGGATTAATCGCCCCATGAACCTCTCATTCCAGAAGTTGGACCCTCCAGAATGTCATGCCTATGGAACCGCTGAGGATGGAGCTGGTCGTCCACAAGTCCGTCGAAGAAATAGTGTTTCCTTCGGGACTCCATTGCTTGAAGTCGATGGTGGACTCGAGACGGTAGCGAGCTCCAACGAAGCTTTTCCACCCCAAGCGAAAGTCACCGAGGTGTCTGCCGACAAGTGTCGGGTAAACGGTGAGCGGTGTGGTGTGGGTTTCAATGAAGACGCGGTGAATGATGACTCTAGCGGCTGCCGAAGTCGTGTCATCCCCTAAAAACAGGAAATTGGGGATGTTGTAGGGAATTCCGAAACCGGAGTAATCCCGCAGGGGCCGGATACCAGAGGTGTCTGATTTACCGACAGGTAATAACGGTTGCTCTGAACCCTCAATTGAAAGCGGGTGGTTTCCTTGATTTGCACCGCTTCCGGATAGCGCCCCTTCTCAGCCTGTGAAAACTTCCTTTCCTGTCCCCAAGCGGCATCCTTCCAGAATCCAATCTCGATGCCCTGAAGATCGTCACTGACGACGATGACACTAAATCCAGCACGATCTTCCCGGATATGGGTTTCTTCCAACAATTGAATATCAAAGACGAGTTCAAATCCCTCCATTCGGTCCAATGGGTTGGATAACCCTGGTTGGTAAGCAGGCAGTGGAGGCATGCTGCTGAAAAATCCAGCCTTATCAGTCATGTTCGGCAGACTGTTCAGTTCAGTGCCTTGCTCAACGAGGGCCATTTGTGCTTCTGGCAGGAACAAGGGATCCGTCAGGTAAATCCAACCTTGTGCCGTTGGAATTGAAGCACTGGAGCTGTCATAAAGTGAAATAACATCACCTGCCGCCGTCTTTGCGTAAAAGCAGAGGATGATGACGGCAAGATTCAAAGCTGTGGTTTTCATGGTCATCACTGGTGTTTGATGGTGAAAATGGGCGGTGAACACGGAGAGCATCGACGGGAATGGGTGGTGTTGCAATCTAGAAGCGAGAAATGCTTGGATCCTTCAACAAAATCATCGACAATGTGACACGTTCCAACGATCCAATCCTTCTATCATGGTCATGAATGCTGACAGAACCACTTCCTTTTCCGGCGTATGCTTTCTAACTTTTTGCCTGATATCCACTGCGTGTCATCTTCAGGCAGCGGACGTGTCTTCCGGGCCAGAACCCGTGCCACCCACTGACCCTGAAGCACTCCTGCCGGGGCCTTACCCCAACGACAGCGTCACGGGTGTCAATTACCACTTGGATGCATCTCAAGTCACCCTGCACGACAGTATGGAAAAAGATGACATTATCTTTACCCTGGAGGGTCAGGGTCCCATCCCGTGGACCCTGACCAGTTATGGTCGTGGACTGGTGTCACCGCGCATCGGTGCCATCGATGAGAAGACCAGCTCCAGCAACCTCGGTGTCATCCCCTTTGACATCACCTTTGATGGGAGACGTTATGAATGGCAAAATGACCTGCTTTTCTGGGCTCCTTCTGCCGCGGCTTGGCGACCGCATCCATCCAAGGGTGTGCTTCTCGGGAGTATCCGCAGGAACGGACAGCAATGGAGTGACCAGGCACCTCTTTTCTATGGTCTCGTTAGTGTTCCTGTAAATAGTTCCGAAGGAGAAGGTTATAGTATGGTTGACGGGCGTTTTGGTACAGGGGATATGGATGTGGTGATCGACAAGGTCGGCCCGGCATCTTTTGCTCCGATTGACTTTGGCCTTGCCTGGTTCCCGTTTGACCAGGGCTGGAAGGGTGGGTTTATCGCATCACCTAACCCGGATTTTCAGGATGGGGCTTGGCTCGGCGACGGATATCACAGTCAGGATCTGCCTGTGGATGCGGGAGAAATGGTTCAATGGACACGTGCTTTTGCAACATGGGCTGTTCCTGGAACATTCCGCCTGCCGGGGGTAAATGCCCGGACCGATGGGATGTTGTTCACAACATCCGTGGAATCCAGGTTTTCGGCGGGAATGATGATTGCTGTGGCCATCAATGATGAGGGTGATGCCTGGGAGGTTTGGGGTAGGAACAATGTCGAAGCGGATCCCTTGTTTCAGGAGGAGTCGAGTATGGCCTTTTCCTTTGTTTACATTCCTTACGATTCAGATCGTCTCGTTGGTGGGCATATCCGTGGCACAGACGGGGCTGTCATCAATGGCCGAGGCAACTTTGCGATGAAGCGTCT
>JAAZXX010000562.1 GCA_014239995.1 Verrucomicrobiia bacterium | reverse complement strand
CATAATAATTGTAAACAGTTCATGAATAGGGCTATGTTATTTTGGGTCCTCCGTCATAATGCTTGGTCATTCTTGGTGTCTCCGTCGCTTGGGTGGATTCTCACGACGACACTGAATTCTCCATGCTTTCATTCGCGGTAAGATTATCAAGTGAATTGATGGTAAGGCATGCGTATGTTTAACGAAAAAAGCGCTTTTTTTTGAGTTGGCGCAACCCCTCCGACAGACCTAAGCTCTGAGTCTCCATGAGGATGTTTCTGAATGCACTGAAGTATGGGCCTATATTTTTTTATGGCTTGCTTGGCATTCCCGTCGAAGCCGTAGGCTATTCTCTCCGCCAGGATGCGTTTTTCCAAGAAGATATTCCCAAGGGAACATTACACCATGATGTCTTTTACAGCGAAATCTTTGAGGGAACCCGAAGGGATTACTGGGTATACGTGCCGGCACAGTATAATTCGGACAAAGCCGCCTGCCTCATGGTTTTTAATGATGGCAGTACCTACCTCAGTGAGACCGGAAGTTTCCGGGTGCCAATCGTTTTTGACAATCTGATTCATCGAGGAGAAATCCCTGTCATCATTGGCTTATTTGTCAATCCCGGGGAGGTTCCTTCTGCTGAACCTGGGCAGGCTCCTCGTCGGAACCGCAGTTTTGAATATGATTCGCTGGGTGGCATGTATGCCCGTTTTCTCCTCGAAGAGATGATTCCTCAAGTGGCATCGGAGTATAACCTGACGCACGATCCACGTGGCCGCGCTATTTGCGGAATCAGTTCTGGCGGTATCGCTGCCTTCACAGTTGCCTGGGAACGGCCGGATGTCTTTACCAGGGTGGTAAGTCATATAGGAAGTTTTGTAAATATTCGTGGAGGTCACGTTTATCCGTTCCTCATCCGGAAGGCGAAAAAAAAGCCCTTGAAGGTTTTTCTTCAGGAAGGTTCCAATGATCTGGATAACCTGCATGGTCACTGGCCTCTGGGAAACCAGGAGATGGCGGCAGCTCTCCAATACCTTGCTTATGAATACCGTTTTGTCATGGGTGATGGCGGCCATGATGGTCGGCATGGAGGGGCCATTCTTCCAGATACCTTGCGTTGGCTGTGGGGTGACTTCTTGACTCCATGATGCATCGCGACGTACATGGTTTCTTTTCGATGGCTTCAAAGCAAATGGATATCGTCCGCTTTGATGGGCTTAGAGGGTCTCAGGTGAAATCGGACACGGTTGCCGTGGAGGAACCCCTTGAGATCCGCGTACATGGAAAAGCCCTGGTTGTGACCATGAGAACCCCGGGGCATGATCCTGAATTGGCCGCAGGATACCTCTGGAGTGAAGGGGTGATTCAAGAGCCATGGCACATTCTCGAAATGGCACACTGTCAGGATGGACCGCATCTGAATGACAATATACTGAACGTTTTTTTACACCCGGATGTGGCCATTGTTCCGGAATGCCATGAGCGTTTCAGCTACGCTGCCTCAGGTTGCGGACTCTGTGGCAAATCCACCATTGAATCCATTCAATCCCATTTCCCGCCACTCCAATCCGGATTTCGTGTCGCGGCTTCCGTCCTTCATGGCATACTTGCATCGGTTCAAGAGCGACAATGCTTGTTTGACCAAACCGGAGGCGTGCATGCTGCTGCCCTTTTTCGGGCAGATGGGTCATTGGTTGAAATCATGGAGGATGTGGGGCGACATAATGCTGTGGATAAAGTCATTGGTGCGCAATTGCGCGGGGGTGACTTCCCTTTTGAGGAGGGGTTCTTGTTTGTCAGTAGCCGGGCCTCTTTTGAAATCGTTCAAAAGGCATGCTCAGCCCGAATTCCCATGATTGTTTGTGCCTCGGCCCCATCGAGTTTGGCAATTGATTTTGCTTTGGCCAACCGTCAGACATTGATCGGCTTTTTGCGTGATCATCGTTTCAATGCCTACACCTACCCCGAGCGTGTGGAGGAACGCTGATAGCAGTGTGGCACTCTTGTCTAGGCAGTTCCCATATTCAGACTCATCACACCTCCCATGAAAAGGTGAGTGTGGAGCCCTCTGCAGCCCATCTTCAGCATCTCTGATTCGATACCACGCTGGGCTGGGAAATGTTGAAGAGAGGTGAGGATATATCGGTAGGCTTC
This sequence comes from Verrucomicrobiia bacterium, assembly GCA_014239995.1. Lineage (GTDB taxonomy): Bacteria > Verrucomicrobiota > Verrucomicrobiia > Limisphaerales > AAA164-E04 > AAA164-E04. Next base: position 950 of record JAAZXX010000562.1, on the reverse strand, counting down.
AGCATCACCCACAAGGCTCCAGCCCAGGACAGGCACCACCAGGCGAAGGTAACTGTAATAAATGGAACGCCAAAGCTGGTTCGGGGGTTTGCCAAAATCCAGTATCAGGATCCTGCCACCCGGCCGAGTCACTCGATGCAGTTCCCTGAGACCGTTTTGCCAATGGCTCAGGTTGCGTAGTCCGTAGGCCATGGTGACGACATCAAAGGAATCATCCATGAAGGGCAAGGCCATGGCATCTCCCTCGATGAAAAGGGGTTTTTTTCTCTCTGTATCAGCCATCCTTGCATCACCCCTGGAGCGTGCTTGATCCAGCATGGCCTGGCTGAAGTCCAAGCCTGTTACTTCAGCCCCCTTGGCTGCCAGCGCAAAGCTGAGGTCGCCCGTGCCGCAGCAAACATCCAAGGCACTGCTTCCGGGGATGATAGGCGCTTCTAGGATGAGCCTGCGTTTCCAGAGACGATGCATTCCTCCGCTTTGAATGTCATTAATCACATCGTAGCGCCGGGCAATCTGGTCAAAAAGTGCACGCACGCGTTTGGCCCGGTTTACGCCGGGATCATAATAGGAATTCTGATGGACCTTTGGTTCTTCCATGATCGAGCATTGCCAACTTCAGACATGGTTCCCAAGGATGCAAACTTAAATCGCTTGGAGAGTCCAGACTTCCATCTTGAAGTGCGGTATTTATCATCCAGCCATGATGATTTCTTTGGAAAAGGCCCTTGAACGGATCCTTCAACGTATGAATCCCGTGGAGTCCGAGCAGATTGCCGTGACACAGGCCGATGGCAGGGTTCTTTCCGAGTCACTCATTGCTGGGATCTCGCTGCCCATGTGGGATAACTCTGCGATGGATGGTTTTGCCCTCAGGGCCGAAGATGTGCATACTGCCTCCCCTGAAAAACCCGTCTTGCTCAGCTGTCTAGGGGAGGGGGCGGCAGGTAAAC
>JAAZXX010000561.1 GCA_014239995.1 Verrucomicrobiia bacterium | reverse complement strand
TCGCAACAGCTATGCCGATTACCAGAGTAGAACCAACCAAACGGTGCGCTTGAACCGCCGTCAGGAAGCCGGTCTCGAAACCAGCGTCGGCATTGGCCAGGCCCAGCAGGCTGAGCTCACGGCTCGCAATAGCTACATCAACGCAATCGCAAACTATGAAACCTCGCTGGACCGGTTCAAGCTTGATCTTGGTCTCCCGCTTGGAGTGGAACTCAAACTCGATGATGAAGCCCTGAGCGCCTTAACTCAAGGTGGCCTTCCGATTTTGGAACTGAATCCAGATACTGCATTTGAATTTGCCTTGGAATATTCCTGGCCCCTGATGAATGAAATCGATCGCTATGAGGATGCCAAGCGGAAGGTTTATGTTGCAGCCAACCGACTCAAGCCAGGACTCGATTTCTTCGCCGATGCCTCCCTTGCTTCCGGTCAACCCACTGACTACACCAGCTTTGATCCGGATGATATTCGTGTTGGCCTGGGGCTGGAACTCGATCTTCCCATCAACAGGTTTCGCGAGCGCAACCAATACAGGTCCACGATTATCAGTTTCGAAGCCTCATTGAGGAGACTGTCTCTGTCGCTGGACAACAAGCGTAATGCCATCCTGCTGGGCCTGCGCAGTCTGCGCCAATACGAGCAAAATTACACGATCCAGAAGCTTGCGGTGGAACTTGCTGCCGAACGTGTGACCGGCAACGACTTGAATTACCAGGCGGGACGAGCTACAGTGCGAGATATCGTGGAAGCACAGGATGACCTTGTGGCGGCACGTAACGGGCTGACCAAGCTGATGGTCGATTATCTCGCAGCGCGCATGTCGCTACTACTTGAGATTGGCATCCTGCGCACCGAGCAGGAGGAATTCTGGATCGAAACGGCAGCCGTATGCGTCGACCTGAAAGCGGATGAAAATACCAAGTCGGATCCATCCACAGATGAAGGGGGACAGATCCCCGGTCTGTTAACACCAGGTGAACTTTTTCAGTAAGAGCAAATAAAGTTTTTGATTCCATCATGAGTCTGAAAAATGAATCCCTCGACAGAGGGCGACAATCAAGGTTGGGCCTGATCATAGGCACCATTGTAGGAGCGGCGTGCATCATCTGGGCCCTTTCCAGGTTCAGTGGGGATGAAAATGCCTCCGATTCGTCGTATCAAATAAATCGAGGAGATTTCCTAGTCTCCGTGGTGGCCGGTGGCACGCTGGAAGCTGTCAACCAGGAAGTGATCCGCAACGAAGTGGATGGAACATCAAGGGTGATCTACATCATCCCGGAGGGCAACGTGGTCAAGGAGGGCGACTTGTTGGTTGAACTGGACTCAGCTGAAGCCGAGGAACAAGTCAACCAGCAGAAGCTCAGTTTTGAGAAGTCAACACAGGAATTTGAGGCAGCCAAGGCCAACCTTCAGATCGAGCAAAGTCAGATGCAGAGCATGATCGACGCGGCTGTTCTGGCAACGAATTTTGCCTACATTGACTATCGAAAATTTCAGGAGGGGGACAAGCTGCAGCAAATGAGGAATGCCGAGATCCAGATTCAGACGGTCGAGGAAAACCTGAAAATTGCCCAGGACCGTCTCTTCTGGTCGCAGAAACTCTTCAAGGAGGGCTTTGAGACCAGGACCAAACTGGAGCAGGATCAGTTGTCTGTGACCAATTTCTTTTTGAATCTCGAACAGTCCAAGACAGAGATGACCATGCTCAAAAATTATGATTTGCCCAAGCTGGAAGAAACCTACCTGTCATCACTCGTTGAGCAGTCCAACGAGTTGAGGCGTGTCATTCTCCAGGCTACCAATACTTTGAACAAGGCCGTAGCAGACCTGAACAGCCAGAGTAATTCGCTGGCCTTGAATGAAGAACGTCTGGTGAAAGAAACGGAACAATTGGATAAATCCAAGATCTATGCTCCCAAGGGGGGCATGGTGGTTTACGCCAAATCTCGAAGCCGTTTCAGCTCCGAATCCATGATCGAGGAAGGAGCCACAGTGCGCAAAAGACAGGACCTGATCACTTTACCTGACACCTCCAAGATGAAGGTTGAAATCAAGGTGCATGAATCCCAGATCAATAAGGTGAAAAAAGGCCAGACGGCGTTTGTCGTCCTCGACTCGGCACCTGACAAGAAATACAAGGGCATTGTCAGCCGTGTGGCACCTTTACCAGACTCGGCATCTTTTTTCAGCGACCCCAACCTCAAGGAATACGCCACGGAAATTCTGGTGACAGATCCGCTTCCAGCCGAACTTAAGCCGGGTGTCTCAGCACGTACCGAGATTGTCGTCACGAACATTTCAAATACCCTGAAGGTACCCATCCAGTCGGTAACCACAGTGGATGGTAAACAAGTCGTCTACAAAGCCGGGTTCGGGGAACCTGAAGTGGTGGTGGTTGAGGTGGGCCTGTTCAACACCAAATTCATTCAGGTCCTGTCAGGCATCGAGGAAGGGAATCAGGTCCTCTTATCCCCACCCTTGAAGATGGAGGAGATTAACCTTGCAGGAGAAGTCTTTGACGATAATGCACAGCTCAGCAAGGAGGAATTGGCCCCGGACGCAAAAGCGCTGGAACAGATTCAACGATCCAACTCTAAACGCGTGATGGAGGCAGGCGGCAACGGTAATCGTGGTGGCAGCGGTCGTCCCGGCAACATGGGCCAAGGTGGTGGCATGCCCAACATGGCAGATATCATCAAGCGATTTGACAAAGACGGGGATGGCAAATTGAGCGATGCCGAAAAGGCATCCATAAGGAGCCAGTTCCAGGGCGGACAGGGCAGACAGGGCGGACAGGGCGGACAGGGCGGACAGGGCGGACAGGGCGGACAGGGCGGCAAGCGCCCCGGTCAGTAAGCTCCCGAAGCGAATCACCTATACCTAGAGAGTGACTTTTGGATACAGCACCGATCATTCAAATTGAAGGCATCGATGGAATGGTGACGGGCGATGGAGAGGATGCATTCCTAGACATCATTAAGGCCCACGACGCTGGCCGGGACTTCTCTGGAATCTCCGGCGTGTGGTGGAAGACCGCGGACGGATAGATCGTTCGGAACACCGAGCTTCCTTCAACGAAGGATCTCAC
>JAAZXX010000560.1 GCA_014239995.1 Verrucomicrobiia bacterium | reverse complement strand
ATTTGGGTCTATTCACCCCCCCTTCCAGGTTATAGTGGTGATACCTCGACTCGAAACAACTTTGCCCTCCCGATACATACATCGAACCGTCAGGGCCAAAATGGAAATACGGATAGCGCAGGGAATCGAAGGGCAGGTAATTAACGATGGCACTGCCCCGCGCTCCACCCACGTGAACCGCATAGCCCTAATTCCAGCCCTCCTCAGGCAGGCTGCCATCGGTCCCAATTCTCATGAGTTTGCCCCGGTAGAGATCTGATATGACCAGGTCACCATCGGGCGCCAGCGCAATCTTCTTATGGGAATCCCAGAATGAGCCATAGAACGATATTTCGCCCCAGCTCAGGTCATACCTGGGAACAATTAATTCGGTTCCGTCCTCCCGTACAACCTCCTGGGTTATGTCCCGCACGCTTGAATAAGGCAGTGTGGGATTGAGCGGCATAATGGTTCTCAAATACGCTCCGCTCCGATCAAAGACGCGCACTTCCCCCACGCCTCCGACTCTCTTGGGTTCGCAGAGCACAAAGAGTTCGCCTTTCTCCTCGTCCATCGCGACGTCCCAGATGATCCCACACGCATGAGGATCACCATCGAGAAAGAATTCCTCAAGTTCCAGCCGGACCTCGGCAGTTGTGCCGGGATGCGCAGAACCGGGCCCCAGCTCTATCGCCTGCTTTTGATTTTCATCCTTTTGCTCTGCCGATACCCAGCCGGGGCAAGCCATCAGGACCAGAATGGCTGCTTTAATACACTGAAATAAGATTGTTTTTCTGCCTCGCAGATTAAACAACATCCCACTAAGGGCTGCGACGCGTAAAATACTGAAGCTGGTTTTGAGGCATCTGATTGAGTTCATTTCTTCCTCTCTTCCGTTTTCTTGTCCTTTTCGGCTTGGAGGGCTTGGTTCTCGTTCTTCCTTTTTTGAGCGAGTTTGCCTGCGGCCGTTTTCCTTTCCTGTTCAGCCTGGAGGGCTTTAAGTTTTTCGCCCGTGGGAACTTTTATGGTCGGTTCGCCTTCGAGGTAGCTCAGCGAAGCCAGGAATTCGTCTGCGGCGATCATCGTACGTTCCAGCCATGGAGATTGGTTGAAAAAACCGTGTTTCCCGCCTTCGGCTGTGTACTTGTCGGCTCGAAAGCCGAGCTCCCTGGCCTTGGCCCACCAGAGATCGCCAAAGGCTTTGAGTCTGTCGTTGGTCCCAAACATGACGATGGAAGGCGCGGTGTCGGGTTTGACATGAAGGAGCGGAGAGATCTTTGCGGCGATTTCTTTATCTCCGTTGACGCGACTGGCAAGTCCTCCGTACATAAAGGAAAGAACTGGATTAAACAGGACCATGGCCTGGGGCTTTGTCGAGATCGACAGGTCGGCGCCATCGGTCTCGACGCTTTCGGGGATGATCGCGCAGGCCGCAAGGTGGCCTCCGGCTGAACCGCCCGCAGTGATCAGTTTCTGGGGATCGATTCCGAGTTCCGCAGCGTTGGCCCGCACCCACCTCACGGAACTGCGGGCGTCCTCGACGCACTTGTCAGGCGTCACGCCGTCTTTGCTCTTAAGTCGGTATTCGACGCGGGTGCAAACCAGACCGCGGCTGGCGAAATACTTGGCTTGGGCGGCGAAGGCCCTGATCGAGCCGCCGTTCCAAGAGCCGCCATGGAAGAAAATGATGACGGGGCGCGTGTCCGTTTTCTGCCAGCCGGGCGGGAAATCGACATGCATCTCCAGTTTTTTCTCGCCGATGGTTTTGTAGACGTACACTCTTGTCGACAAGTCGCTCTCGCCTTCTTGGGAAATGGCTTGCAGGGTAACGCAAACTGCCATGATGAACGTGATTGAAGCAATAAGCCGGGTCATGAATAAAGTTCCATCTGTCGGTTCAGGGAAAGCAGTTTCGAATTTGTTGTGGACGACGTTACGAATCCCATTCGTATTGGTGAATGGTGGCAGGTTTCATCGTTGGAACTATTGGCGTCTCGGTTTGCGTTTAGGCACTTCATACGTAACGCCGGAGGGTTCATGATGAGTGGGGAGCGATTTGCGCATCTGCTTTTTGATCGCGGCGTATTCAGGATTGCCCGCCAGATTCTTCCACTCCCACTTATCCTTTGTGTGATCGTACAGTTCCTCTGAGCCATCTTTGTAGACGATATACCGGTGCTGCTCGGATCGAACGCCGTAATTTTTGTATCCAAAAGTGGTTACTGTCGCCTCCTTCCATTCTGCCTCTGGATTTTTCATCAATACAGAGAGGTCGTTTCCTTCCAGTTGTGCTGTGGGAGGCTTGCACGCGGTGAGGGCGGCGAGTGTCGGATAGATGTCCAGCAGGTTCACCGGCCGGGCACAGGTCGATCCAGGCCGAGTCACTCCCGGGACGACCCACAAGAGATTCACCCGCGTGGCTCGCTCCCAGAGCGAGTATTTTCCCCAACGTCCCTTTTCGCCATGGTGGAATCCGTGGTCGCTCCATAAAACGATGATGGTGTTATCCGCGTATTCTGATTTCTCAAGAGCCTCAACCATTTGGCCGACGAGTTCATCCACCATGGACGTGCATGCGAGATAAGCCTGCATAGCGGGCTTCCATTGGCCCGTTGCCCTGATTTTTCCCAGCCACGGATTGTGGGCCATTTTGGCATGGGCCGCAGGTACATCGTCCAGGTCGTTTTCCCTGAAACCTTCCGGAAGTTCGATATCCTTCAGAGGGAATCGGTCAAAGTACTTTTGAGGCGCGTAGTTGGGCAGATGCGGTTGGAAGATGCCGGCTCCGAGAAAGAAGGGTTCCTGCAACTCTCCAGTGAGTAATTGCTTTGCCGCCCAGTTCGCGGTTTTGCCATCGGGATGGTCATCGACTGTTACATCTGCACGGCAGGGTCCCCAGTCGGCTGTTCTCGACCAGCCACCCAATGGAAGCTTGGCGGAGAATTTGAGGCCCTCCCAGGAAGGGAGGTCCTGCGTTTTGCTTGGGAAATAATCATCAAAGCCTCGCCCCTTGACCTCGTTGTTGAAGTGGTAGCCGTGAAAGAGCTTTCCACCGCCACAAACATAGTAGCCGTTCTGCTGGAAAAACTCGGGCAGGAGAACGGAGTTGTTGAGGATGGGGTTGTGGA
>JAAZXX010000055.1 GCA_014239995.1 Verrucomicrobiia bacterium | reverse complement strand
GGATTCGGTGCCTTGGGCTTCGGCAGTCTCGAAGGTGGCGTTGAGGTTGTCGTGATCGGGATGGAAACCGTGGAGGAAGGGATTGGATCCATAAGCATCATGCCCCAGAACAACCGTCGCCGTCACCGATCCTCCTTGGGCGAACGAACCGCCTAGAGGCCACCCGGCGTTTCCCTCGGAAAAGGGGAAGTGACTCGAACTGATGCGGCGCGCCGAGGCCAACTGGGTGGCATCCAGGAAACTCTCCTTGATCGCAACCACCTCGGCTTGGGCTGTGTTGAGTCCATGGTAAACCCGCTGAAGCAGGTTCATGGCGGTGTTACCCTTGTGGACGATAAGACGGAGGTTGAATGGACGCGCCACCGAACCCAGATCGGTCTTTGTGCTTGTGACCACGTAGCGGCCATTGGAATTCAGGACCACGTTGCCCTCCTCGTCTTTTTCATAGGTCTTCAGGGCATGGCGGACCTGATTCACAACGGCACTGCCGACCCAGAGACCGGATGAGGAACTGGGATGGGCCGTGACGGGAAGATCGACTTGCGAGTAGCCCAGCGCGTCGGTCAGGCGCAGGATTCCGGCATACAGATCGCTGGGGTTCCCGGTCAATACGCTCCGGTTCACTCCCAGAATGACTTCGATTTCCGAACCCCGTTCCCCTCTTGGTTTCAAGGTAACCTGCCTGGCGCTGGCAAAGTTCTCCGAGCCATAGGTCAGGTCGGAGGGATTCAGCGCCCCTCGGAGGAGCAGAGGAACCTCCCCTGTGATCGCCGTTTCGCCCGCAGGCGCCGCCTCGGAAGGTTCCAGGGTTAAAGTGACCGTGAGCTCCGCTGAGGTGGCATTGCGGATTCTCAAGGAGGATTGGGAACGGGAGCTACCAAAATCAATTCCGGAGGGACTTTGGAGGACCACTTCGAAGGCGCCAAAATAGCGGTTGAATTCACCCTCATGCCTCACCCAGTAGGCCTGACCACGATGCACCTGCACCGTATTGAAAAAGGCGTCAAAACGGCTCGGTTTGAGGTCCTGGTCTCCATCGTCGTAGCGGTAAAACTCACCTCCGCTGGCAAGACGTTGCACGGGGGAAAGAAATTCGCTGAAGGTGGGAGGATTGTTCTCAGGCGTGGAAAACCCGATCAGGTTGACACCACGGCTCGTCCACCCATAGCTTGGCACGGTAGGAGGCAGCGGTTTGCCCTTGACCTTCCATTCGTAGTCCAATCCGGAACTGTTACGCACCAGGTAGGCGGCGTTGCCGATCAATGTCCCAAGCGTGTCCGAGGCCAGTGGGATACGATTCCAGCTGGCCCAGTCCTGACTGGGGGAGGGCGAAGCAGGATCACTCATGAAACGGTCACCCGAACGGATACGATTCCACAGCCAGATCTCATCGATGGGCGCAGGGGTCACATCCGCAACTCCATAGTGAGAGGCATCGACGTGGAGATACACCGCGTTCCACCCCGGTTTGAGTGTGATCGACTGGGTCTGCCATTGCGCGTGTGCCACGTGGGCCAGCCCAAGGAAAACCGTGAGCAAGCCGGACAGAGAGGCCAGACGCTGCATTCCCTTCTGCCGCAACTCTCCGAGGATGCTGCACTGTTTCAAACTCTCTTTGCTGTGTGATGCATTCATGTGTCGATCAAGGTTTGCGATAGAAATACCAGGTGGGACGGGGTTCCAGACGCTCTAGCCCCGCCAGGACATTGCCGCCGTTCTGTCCCCCGAAGAGGATGAGTTCGGACCCACTCCACACGGCAGCGGCCCCAGCGCGTGGGCTTGGATTGCCGGCGGCGTTGAGCGTGCGCCAGCGTTGTGTCAGAGGGTCGTAGGCCGCTCCCGAGTGCGTCACCTGACCGGCAGCAGTGGTGCCACCGGAAACAATCATTTCACTACCGGACCAGAGACAGACATGGTCTGCCCTGCCCGTGGGTGCCCCTTCGGTCGGAAGGCTTGTCCAGAAGTTGGTATCGGGGTCATAGATCCCCCCATCTCCCAGAAAATGGCTGCCATCGGTTCCGCCCCAGACGATCAGACGACTCCCCGTCCAGACGGCGCCATGACCACGGCGGGCCGAGGGGGCATTGACACTTGCCATGCTGCTCCATTGCTGAGGCACGCCATTGGCATCCACACTCAGAACACCGCCCGTGTCCGTCACCCCGCTGCTGAGCTGACCTCCCCAGACAAGCACGCTGCTTCCTGTCCAAGCCGCCGATGCGGAATGACGGGCAATCGGTGCATTGGCAGTCGGCAACGCATTCCATTGCTGCGTCGCAGGGTCATAATCGCCGCCATCGGCAAGGTAACCGCTACTGTTTCTACCACCCCAGACGATCATTCTGGAGCCATTCCAAAGACAAGTATGGTCGCTGCGTGCCGCAGGCGCACCTGCGGTGGGCAGGCTGGACCAGGTCTGGGATTCGGGAAAATAAACACCGCCGGTGTTGAGATATCCTGCGTTGCCCGAACCACCCCAGAGGACCATGGAATTACCGGTCCAAACCGCACGGTGAGCGTAGCGGGCCGAGGGAGCTCCAAAACTGCTCAGGGTTGTCCACGTATCGGAAGCGGGGTTGTAACGGGCACCAGTTCCGGCACTGTTGCCAGCTCCCAGATAACCACCCCAGACAATCATCTCACTGCCGGACCACACCGCGGTGTGGTCATCGCGCGCTGCGGGGCTGCCGGTGGTGCTTCCCTGCGTCCAATCTGGTGAAGGGATGGTGTAGAAAGCCTGATACCCATCCTGCAACAGGTCGGCATCACTTGCCTGAGCGGAAACAACCGTCACCCCACTGGCGGGAGGTGCGGTGGATTCCACCTGAGTGAGCCGTGTGGTCAACTGGCCGAGCTGAGTTTGAAGATCGGTAAGTGTGGTGTTGAGCGCCGTGCTGAGCTTGGCACTGGAGATCGTGCCATCAGGCACGTCGCCTGCCATCATGGCATAGCCCACACTGACGATGCGTTGATCAGGCTCCAGTCGCTCAAAACCGTTGATTCCGTCATTGAACCAGACTCGGAGGTGAAGGTCGCTGTTGGAAAAAAGACTCGACGGGAGCGCCGCCATGTTGGCGATGTTCGTGTCGCCCAGAAGGATCGAGCAGGCTCCACTGCTGACAGTCACCGAGACGCTCTCATCAGGAATGCCGTCGTTGTCACCATCCGCAGCGTTTGACCAGTAAACCGAGGAAGCATCACTGTTGACCAGCGCCAACTTGAACTGCCCCTGCCCCTCAAAGGCGCTGCCGCCCACCGTGATGTTGCCCTGATAGCTCAGCAGCGCAGGCACCTGGGCCCGAACGGAGTTGAACATGAGCAGGCCCAGGCATACCAGCCCTCGAGCCATGCACAGATCTTCGAAAAAGCTTCTCTCTCTGTTGTTTGAAGATCCCGGCATTCTCAAAAAATATCGAAGTTAAAGTCGGTTTTACGGTTTTCTCCTGACGAGGTATTTCTCCTTATTCCCAATGTATAAATAATGGTGCCAATTATGGATTAACATTGTCAAGGTAAAGTTAATGCCAACCCCATGCCCTTAACTCGGGTGCACCGAAATTTTTCTACTTGTTGCAATTGTGTATCCTACATCTTTTTCTCAACCTTTTGCTTTAGGAGGATTTTTTCGTCTTCAAGTATTGATTGAAAAGTCGTTTTTAAGGATGTCGGTTTTCTGATGTTTTCATGTTTATTCTACACAATGTAAACATACGTTTATTATGTGTTTACTTCACCTCCAGCCCCCTCCTCGATATTGCGGATGCGGAAATAGCGGTGGTTCTCCTTGTTCACGGGCACCTGGAACGTGTGACTGTAGCGACGACCTTGAACGATCTTCCAGGTTTCCCAATGAGCTTCTGACAGCGACTGTTTTGCCTCAATCACATGGGACTCCCCGGCTCATGTTTCAAATTCAAGCTTCAGGTTCCCATCGCTGAGGCCATCGAACGCATGATTCCTTGCCCTCTGAACGGCACGTTTCCTTCCGGGTGGTAGTAGCCTTGGGTGACCTGCATCCCTCGGTGCACTCCACGGGCATCCGGGAGAAGGGAGGTGTGGATTTGGATTGGTGAACCTCGGTTCACGTTCCTTTGCCTTGATTTAAACCAGACGGGTGATCAGTTGATCCTCGTCAAGATCCAAGGCTTCCAGGGTGGCATCATCCCACACGACACACACCCAGCACCATGACGGTGTTCACTGTGAAAGGTTGCATGGAAGCCTTTCAATACATGATTTTCGATCGCTTCCTGTTACGATCCCTGATTCTCAAGCCCCTGCCCAAAGACAGGGGTTATCAAAACATGCTGAGAGGCCCGGTTTGAGACATTGAAGGGGAAGGACTTCATCCTGCCTCCCTGTTCAATGTTTCGCCAGTCCTTGCTCCGAGCTTGCGGAGGAAATCGGCGGTTTGATTTCGTTGATTGGTGAGAGCCTCATCCAGAGGTGTGTGACCGAGGATATTTGTCTCGTTGATGACCGCTCCATGGTGGATCAGCAATTCACATAAAACCATGGCATGCTTTTCAGAATAGCTCCTCGCCACTTGATGTAATGGTGTGTCTCCCGTTTTCTCATGGTGAGGTTTGGTTTTTATGCCACTTTGCATTCTGAGTTTCTCATCTCCGGATCTGAGCTTCACGTTGACATCAGCGCCTTTTGAAATGAGCAACTTCGTCAGGTCCAGATAATGCTGATAACTCTTTTCAGCGCCCTGGGCTGCACCCCAGCTTGCTGAAAACAATAGCGTCTCTCCCGTCCGTTGCGTCTTGGCATTCACGCGCGCTCCTGCCTCAATCAGCAATGCAGCTGTTGGTGCATGACTCGCCATGTGCAGAGGGGTATGACGTGTATCATCGATGGCATTGACATGGGCTCCTCTTTCGATGAGAAGTTTCACCATTTCAAGGTGACTTCCTTTCCAATCAGCATTCACGGCATGATGCAGAGGCGTCATGCCGGGTTCGTCCATCAGATTGACATTTCCACCTTTGTCCAAATAGGCTTTGACAGCTTCCGTATCGCCACTATGGACATCACCCAGCATCCCGGATTCAGTGCGTCCGAGGTAAACGGAGTCCATGTGCAGATCGCAAGCCACCAGAAAAATGGCTCCCAGCGCTAAAGGAAAATATTTCATATCCAATGGTTCGGATCCCTAGCTTTGCGTCACAAAGTGTCAGCCAGACTTTGTGCTGCAAAGTTGGGCTGAGTCAAACTATTTTGTCATCCTTTTCAAATGTGTCGTGATCACACGCCTCCCCTCTTTCCCGGAGAAAAAATTGCTTGGACCAGGGGAATCAAGAACCAGGTGAAGCCGTCATATGCCTCAGCCCTTGCAATATTGAATGCAGGTGGATGCACCCAGGAACTAGGGAACCGTCTTCTTGGAGATGCAGTAAATGGACGATTCAGTACGAATGAAAAGTTTTCCCTGGGCGATCGAAGGGGTTGCGATGCACAGTTCGTCCAGATTGTTTTCTTGAATGATTTCGAACTCCGGACCGCTTTTGAGCACATAGGTCATCCCACTCTCGGCCAGGCAAAACAGGTTCCCGTTGTAGGCCCAGGGGGAGGCGGTAAAACTTGTGTACAGCGGAAAACGTGTACGATCGTAGACTTCCTCTCCCGTTTGCGCATGGTGACAGGTCATCATTCCCTGATCCAGCAGGGTGTAATAATAATCCCCGTGAACAATGGGCGAAGTGTTGTATGGGCCCAACTTGGGATGGTGCCACAGGACGAAGGCACTGTTTGACTGGCCATCCGCGAGGCTGATGTCCCCCTTGGCCCCACTTTTAATGACCCAGACGGGACGTCGACGATCTTGAAAGTAACCTGAGGTCACATAAAGCGCACCGTGTGCCGCAAAGGGAGAAGGTATGGTCAGGACGGACATCTTGCCATCGAGTTCCCAGATCAACTTCCCATCCAGGTCATAGGAGCGAATGCGATTTCTTCCTGCGGTGACCAGCTCGGTTCGGATGTCGTTTTGCCAGATAAAAGGGGTAGCCCAGGTGGTCTTTTCGTTTCTGGAGCTTTGCCAACGTTGTTTGCCTGTTTGGGTGTCATAGGAAGCAATGTAGGATGATTCTGAATTGTCATATTGCACAAAGACCTGATCCCCGTGCACCACAGGGGATGCAGCGGCTCCATAATACCTCATGGTCATCGATGGCTTGAAACGTTTTTCCCAAAGCAAATCTCCTTGGTGACTCAAGCAGAAAAGGCCGAGATCACCAAAGAGCGCATACAAGCGTTCACTATCCAGACAGGGTGTTTCTGATGCATAGGTATTCTTGGGGTGGCGCCCCACCGGGGGGGAACCCCGGTGGACTTCCCGTGTCCACAGCAGGTCACCTGAATGTATATCCAGGCAATAGACCAGCCAACGGTGCAGTCCCTCGGGTATTTCTTTCCGGCCTTCACCGTTGTAGAGACCGGCCTTCGGTTTTTCAAATGCACCATCACCCTGCACCGTGGTCACGAAAACCTTGTCTCCCCATATCACGGGACTGGACCAGCCCAGGCCCGGAATGCTGGATTTCCATAAGATATTCTCAGTTTTGCTCCAACGCATCGGCAATCTTGGATCGTCAGCAGCAATACCATTTGCCTGGGACCCCCGGAACCTGGTCCACTGAGTTTCGGCAAGGAGGACCGAGTGCCCAAGGAGCCAGGAGGTAAGACAACAGATTGAGAGTTTCAAGGTTTTCATGGATTGGTTTTGTGGTTCATATGAGTTCAGGACAAAAGACCAGGCTCACCCCAATGGGCCCGTATTCCCCGCTCACCTGAAAGCGTGCCCTCCCGCTGCAAACCCTCCCGAGCAGGGCCAGACACGTGACTTCAGGACGGCTGGACCACGGGGCCTTGATGGACCGCATTCTAAGCATGACGTCGCCCAAGTCAATGTACACAGAGGCCCTTGCCACGAAAATCATGCAACCATGCATCGAGCAGCTCCCGAGGGAACCGTAGTTTGTTCCGTCCCTGCCGCACAGATTTCGAAAACCTTGATGGGCTGGATTTGGCTTGCAAATCCATGCTTGAAATGGAAATGTGAAAGCTTGATTTGTCGGATCTTCCATACACTTGGCCCTGCATGTCTCAGCACCCTTGGCAGTCTCCCCTGGATGACTTGCAGGCTCTGTGTCGCCTGCTTCATGTTGGCGTCCCAGCTGAGCTCGCAACCTCTGGTGATTTCAGAATTTCTAGCCTCCAATCAATCGGGCATGATGGATGAAGATGGAGAACGGAGCGACTGGATTGAAGTCTACAACCCGGGCAATGAGTCGGTTCCCTTGCTTGGATGGCACTTGAGCGATGATGTTGAAGACCTCAAAAAATGGCGCTTTCCGGAAACAAGCATGGCACCCCAGTCGAGCTTGATCGTGTTTGCATCAGGAAAAGACCGGTCCCAACCGGGAACCGAACTGCATGCCAATTTCAAATTAAGCCGTAATGGAGAATATCTTGGCCTGATTCAACCCGATGGAATCACCGTCTCCCATGCCTTTGATCCCCCCTACCCCATTCAGCTACCTGATGTCTCCTACGGGTTCACCATGCGAAGCGACAAAAACGTCCATGTGACACGTGATGCCCCCGGGAAGATCTTTTTCCCAAAAAACCCTACCATGGGACTGAGCTGGACACGGCCTGGTTTCGATGATTCCCAGTGGCTGAAAGTGACGCTTGGCATGGGTTACCAGCGCAAATTCCAGGAAGGAGATCCGCAGACACCCTTACCACCCCCAGATGAGGAAGCGCTGTTGTGGATGGATGCGACCTTCCCCACCGACACCCTTGCTCCCAGCTCAAGGAATTCTCCCGTGGGGGAGGAAGTCGATGCGGCCATCGACAACAACAAGGACACCAAATACCTGAATTTTGATAAACAAAACGCAGGTTTCACCGTCACCTTGTCCCGCGGTCCTGTGGCTGTGACAGGTCTGCGTCTGAGCTCGGCGAACGATGCACCTGACAGGGATCCGAGTCAGTTCATCCTGTACGGATCCAAGGACGGAAAGAATTTTCTCGAAGTGACTCGGGGTGATATCCCTGCGTTTCAAGGGCGTTTTGAAACACTGGAACTGAGCTTTCCAAATGAGGTGCCTTATGGGCATTACCGTATTGTATTCCCAACGGTCCGAAATGCAGGCTCCGCGGTGGCCATGCAAATTGCCGAGGTAGCGTTCCTCGCATGGCTCCCAGAGGCAGGTGAGGCCAACCCTCAAGCGCCAACTTTGGTGAAGGATATCAGCAAGTTGGAAGATCTTTCACGTCCCGAGGATGCCATCGAGGCAAGCTCACAGAATTCGCCTGTCGGTGAAGAGGTCTGGCTGGCGATTGATGGCATCCAGGAAACCAAGTACCTCAATTACGACGGACCTTCATCGGGTTTTACCATCCAGCTGGGAGAGGGCCCAGGTGTGGTCCATGGCTTGCGACTCACATCCGCCAACGATGCCCCCGGCAGGGATCCCGCCTCCTACCGCCTGGAAGGTTCCTCCGATGGCATCCTGTATGAACTCATCGCCAAGGGATCCGTTCCCGTGTTTGAAGACCGGTTCACCACCCACGAGATCGCCTTCGCCAACCCTGAGGCCTATGGATCCTATCGTCTTGTTTTTCCTACCCTGCGAGGAGGCTCAGGTCAACTGATGCAGATTGGGGAGGTTGAGCTTGTGGGTGCACCCGGATTGCCTCAGCCCGTGTTTACCGAGCTGATCCGGACGGATCTCGAGTCCTCCATGCCAGGCAAGCATCCATCGGTCTATGTGCGCGTTCCCTTTCGCGTTGAAGCAGACATGGATCTGGAGGGTCTCTCCATGGGCATGCGTTATGAAGACGGGTTTGTTGCCTATCTCAATGGCGTGGAAGTTGCGCGTGCCAACGCCCCTGCAAGGCCTCTGTTTGATTCAGTGGCCACCCTGGATCGCGATCCTGAGGCTGCGGTGGTCCAGGAACATTTCGACCTCCAAGGCTCCATACCATGGCTTCATCCAGGAGAAAATGTGCTGGCCATTCATGGTCTCAATGAAAGTCTGGAGGGCTCGGAATTCCTTCTGGACCTGCACCTGGATAGTGGCATCACCCGTGTCGACCTCATGCGTGCTGGGTATTTCAAAACCCCCACGCCTGGCAAATGGAACACCCAGGCCCAGTTGGGACGGGTCCCAAGCCCACAAGTCCTGGTGGAAAGCGGGTTTTACGAAGAGGCCATCCAGGTGGAGATTCAGTCCCCCATGGAAGGCACCAGGATCTACTACACAAGGGACGGAACCATGCCCGATCCTGCGCAGGGCATCGCCTATACCGGGCCAATCCATGTGGATCAAACCACGGTATTGAGGGTCATTGCCACCCGTGAGGCTTGGATGAGTTCCTCCCCTGCGACACGGAGTTTTTTATTCGCACGCGACATCGCCCGTCAGACTCAAGGATCAGTGGAAGCCATGGGCTTCCCCGATCGATGGGGATCCCAGAAGGCGGATTATGGCTTGGACCCACGCGTTGCAGGCCCCAAGGGCCAGGATAGGTTTGGCGGCAAATATAGCCAGACCATGCAGGAAGATCTTCTCTCTCTCCCAGCCCTTTCCCTGGTCATGGATCCTGAAGACCTGTTCGGCTCAAAAGGCATCTACAGAAACCCCGGAACCCGAGGCATGGCCTGGGAGAAACCGGTAACGATTGAATGGATCGATCCCAAGGGAAAAGCAGGCTTCAGGGAGAATGCGGGCGTACGCATCCAGGGGGGAGCGTTCAGAAAATTCGCGCTGACCTTGAAGAAATCCTTCCGCCTGGTCTTTCGAGGCCAGTATGGCCCGGCAAAGCTGGACTTCCCCTTGTTTGGACCTCACGCGGCCACTTCCTTTGATAACGTAGTCCTGCGGGCTAACGGTAATGATGGATGGCCCTATGGCGGTGCAAAGGCACTCTACATCCGTGATGCCTTTGCCATGGAAACGGCCAGGGCCATGGGCATGGTAGCCCCGCATACGAGGTTTGTGCATCTCTACCTCAATGGCAGTTATTGGGGTCTCTACAATCTCGTCGAACGGCCAGACGCCTCCTTTTCCTCCACGTATCACGGTGGTGACCCGGATGATTGGGATGCGCTCAACCAGGATTCCGCTCCCGATGGCAACAGGGAAGCCTGGAACCGAATGCTCCGCACGCTTGAAAAGGGAGCCGATCAAGATGACGTCCTTCAGAGGGTTCAGGGAAAAACGCCGGATGGAGCTCGAGACCCATCCTTGGAAAACCTACTGGATGTGGAGAATCTGATTGATTACTGCATCATGAATTTTTTCCTGGGCAATCAAGACTGGCCAGGCCGCAATCACTGGATGGGCCGGAATCGGATGGGGGAAGATGGCTTTCAGTTTTATCCCTGGGACAGTGAAACCGCCATTGGCCTGGCCTCTGACTTGAACACGAATCGAACCGGGGTGAACAGCGCGGTGGCTCGCCCCTACGGGCTCCTGCGTTCCAACCCTGAGTTTCGTCTCTGGTTTGCGGACCGAGTCCAGCATCATTTCTTCAACCATGGAGCCCTTTTTGTAAATCCAGACCAGCCCCGTTGGTCGGAGGATTCCCCTGAAAACAATCAACCGGCTGCAAGGTTTGCCAAGCTGGCTGAGCAAGTGGATCGAGCCATGGTCGCGGAATCGGCTCGTTGGGGGGATCAGTTACGAAGCAGGCCATACACCCGGGATGAGCATTGGCAGAAAGAGAGGGATCGCCTGCTCCAACAATACTTTCCCCAGCGCTCGGCCATCGTTTTGGAACAGTTGCGTCGAGCAGGCCTTTTTCCGAAAGTGGACGCCCCCAGGTTCAGCCACTGGGGAGGCAGGATGGCGGCAGGTGGCCATGTGTCGATGCAGGCTGAAGCAGGGCGTATTTTCTACACGACCGACGGCACCGACCCACGTTCAGGCCTGTTGACCAGCAAAGTCAAGCGCACGGTTTTGCTGGATGCCAGCACGGTGAGACGCGTCATGGTGCCCTTGGAAGAGAGCCGGGCGCACGTCGCCACAGCCGCATGGTATCAGGAACCAGGATTTGACGATCGGGCCTGGGTGACGGGGTCCGGAGGTGTGGGCTTTGACACGGACCGTGGGTATGAGGGTTTGTTTGCGATCGATGTCGGTGAGCGCATGGGACGCCAGAACACTTCGGCTTTCATCAGGTGTGCCTTTGAACTTGAAGAACAAGCTGTCGAGGAGACCCGTCTCATGGTGCTCAGGATGCGGTATGATGATGGATTTGTGGCTTATCTCAATGGGGTGGAAATTGCACGTGCCAACGCCCCGGAGACCCTGGCTTGGAACACGGCCGCCACGAAAGCCAACGATGATACAAACGCAGTTGCATTTGAAGATTTCGATGTGAGTGCGTTTTCGGGGCTATTGAACCAGGGAACCAATCTGCTGGCCATTCAAGGATTCAATGTTTCGGGTTACAGCTCGGATTTCCTCATCGACATGGAACTGGTCTTCGAACATCGAAATACCACTCAACAGGACCTGGATTCCAACGTCTATGATGCACCTGTTCCAATCAACGACTGGACGACCCTCCGCGCCAGGGCATTGTCCGGGGGTGTCTGGAGTGCCGAAAGCAGGGCAAGCTACAAGGTCGGCGCCCCCAGCTTGATGGTGAGTGAACTGCAATATCATCCAGCAGACCCATCCTCAGCGGAAATAGCGGCCGGTTTTACGGATGCCGACGCCTTTGAATTCATCGAATTATACAACGCCGGAACCAGGACATGGCTCCTGAAGGGGAATCGTTTCGTGGATGGGGTGATGTTTGATTTCGATCATTCAAGCATCCACTACCTGGCCCCTGATGCCGCCATCCTGGTGGTCAGGAACCTGGCCGCCTTTGAGTTGCGTCATGGTAAAGGGCTCCCTGTGGCCGGTGAGTATTCGGGTAATTTTTCAAACAAGGGTGAAAGGGTAGCACTGGTGGACGAGCAGAATGAACCCTTGATTACCTTCTCCTATACTGACTCCGCTACAGGCCTGGAAAGTGCCGATGGATCAGGTCCCTCCCTGGTAGCAGCGCGAAGAGGCGGGGCAATCAACGACCCCGGCTACTGGGGATTGAGTGATCCATCAGGAGGAACTCCAGGGCAGTGGAAGGAACCCAGCTCCAGGCCAA
>JAAZXX010000559.1 GCA_014239995.1 Verrucomicrobiia bacterium | reverse complement strand
TGTACGAGATCATCGCCCTCGGCCTCGACGACGTTGAAGCTTTGGCTGCTACCAGTGCCTTTCTTCAAGCCACCTGGATTATTCGACAACTGTTCGGCTAGTCCGGGTACCTTCGTTTCCGGGCCCTTGCTGTTGTAGGCCTCATTCCATGATTCCGGATCGTCGGCCCCGTCACCGCCCTTTGTGATGTCGGGAGGAACGCCCATGTGAAAGATTTTCGAAATGCGGGCGCTGTGATAGCCATTCTTTTTAAAGTGCTGAGCCCAGCTGTCTTTGTCTGCACCGACTTCCTTACGTCCACTAGTGTAACCCGTTGCCTTGCTTGCGTAGGGGTAATATCCGAACATGAGGGACGCCCGTGAAGGCCCGCAGAACGTGGCCTGACAATAAGCGCGGCTGAAAAGCGTTCCTTGGGCAGCCAACCGATCGATGTTCGGTGTCTTGCAGAGTTTGTTCCCGTAACAACCAAGAGCAGTCGCAGTGAGGTCATCCGAGATGATGAAGAGGACGTTGGGTTTATCCCTAGCGCTCAGTGAGTAGGCAGACGAGAGTATAAGGATAGCAAGAAATCGTAAGGTCATAAGTCTAGGCTCTCATGATTCCCCAACCGGACCGGTAAGTGCGGTGGATGTGCCTGTTGGCATCCTTGTGATTGGTAATCACTGCCTGCTTTGCGTCCCACTCAAGCCAATTAGGTGAGTGCTGCATGGCAATATTCCCGAGCAAAATGAATTCCGTCATCGGCGCTGCATAATCGATGGGCGATAAAAGCCGACTCTGGTCTCCGTTAAGGACTGCGCCAATAAACTCATCATGATGGCCGATGTTTTCAAGTTTTTTGGACTTCACGCCTGTGAATTTTTCTGCCGGCAATAGAACAGGAGTATTACCGTGCCTTAAGAGAAGCACACCCTTCTCTCCTTTCAGTAAGCATCCAAACCTATATTTAATCCCTTTGGGAATAAGGTCTGTCAGTTCCGTCGGGGCGCGTTGACTGCCGCTAACCCAAAAAACCTTCAGATCTCCACCTGTATAGGGAGTTGCCGGAAAATCGTATTCGACATGCTCATTATTGGTCCAATTATGTTGATTGGGAACGCCCGTTTTGGAACGCACTCTTTTGGGGGCGGTGAGAGCCAGTCCGCGGTACATGGCATTGAAAATATGACAGCCCATATCCCCTAAGGTTCCCGTCCCAAAACCCTGTCTTCGTCGCCAGTTCTTGGGGTGATAATATTTTTCTATATAGGGCCGTTTTTCTCCCACCCCAAGCCATCCGTCCCAATTGAGTCCATCAGGAACCGGATCCTGTTGATCGGGGAGCGGGTTCAAGTCGCCCCAGTTTTTCCCGCAAAAAACCCACGCCTCAGTAACCTTGCCAATTAATTTACGTTGGACCCAGTCAACGGCCGTGCGGTCATTGAAACTTGAAGCTCCCTGAGTGCCCATCTGGGCAATCACCTTGTTTTGATGGGCTGCTTCCCGCATGGCCCGGCATTCGCCAACAGTTTGCGCCAAAGGTTTCTGGACGTACACATGCTTGCCCAGATTCATGGCACTCATCGCCATAATTCCATGCATGTGGTCCGGGGTGGATACACTGACAATATCAATGCCCTCATCCATGGCCTGGAACATCTCGCGCCAATCTGAAAAGGTTTTCACACCCGCATTTTTTGCCGCCAGCTTCTTGCATCTACCAGAATCCACATCGGCCGCCGCAACCATCTGGACTTTCTTGTGTCCGGACATCGAATTGATATCAAACGCACCCCGGCCGCCAACTCCAATGGCTGCATACTGAAGTTTCTGCAGGGGAGACCCGGCCGCCCACGAGAGACGACTGATAAAGGGAGCCCCAATCGTTAGGGAAGTAGTAGCTATAAAGTCGCGACGGGTTGTTCTTTGAATGTGTTTCATGTTCAAGCCCGGCATTTCTATTTTTCGGGAGGGCTCAAGTCCTTGATCCGTATGTTGCGAAATTCAACTTGGGAACCATGCCCCAGAAAGCAGATATGACCCTTGGCTGGCTTTTTGTAACGCGCGACATCTGCCCGATCCACAATTTTCACGCCATTAAGGATAACTGTGATTAAATTTTTATCAGCACGTATTTCCTGTTTATTCCACTGACCCACCGGCTTGAGGTGACCGCGCTTGGCCGCTGCACGTTTATAAATCGATCCATGGAATTGGGAGGGCTTAATCTTGGCGTATTTTTTGGCGCTATCATCGAGGATTTGAATCTCAAAAGCGTTCTTGGAGGGATTGCCCGTTAAGGGAGCCCGAATCCCCACACCATTATTGGCACCCGGCGTTAGCTTGAATTCGAATTGAAAGATAAAGTCAGCATATTCCTTGGCCGTATAGATTTTCCCTCCCTTACTTTTTCCGGCCTGACAAACCAACACTCCATCAGTTGCCTTATAGCCATCGGTATTACCCACCCAACCCTTCAAATCGACACCATTAAATAGAGCCACAAACCCATCATCCTTCGGTGCGTCATCGGCACGAAAATCCGCGGCAAAGACAAAGGAAAGCAACAGGAACAAGGTTAGGTAAAATCTATTCATCAGTGAAATGTTGTTTAGCCAAATGGCTGGCGAGGTCGACCTCTAGCTTTGGAGTCCGCGAATGGTGGACTTGGTGCTGCTGCCAAATTTTTCGATTCCCACGCCCATGCGCTGGGCCAGCGGAACAAAGAGGTTGGCGAAGGGAGTGTTATTATCCGGATCATGGGCAACGTGGTGTCCGTGCTTGTAACCGCCTCCGGCGAGTAGAATGGGCAGGTTCCGCCAACTATGAGAGGAGGCGTTGCCGAGGTTGGAGCCGAACAGGACGGCGGTGTGGTCGAGCAAATGGCCACCCTCTTCCTTGATGTCTTTCATCTTTTGCAGGAACTCGCTGAACACCCCGAATTCTGCAGACTCAACCTTGGAAAGTTCCTCAATCTTAGCTTCTTCCTTGCCATGATGAGAGAGCATATGCCAGTCGGTGCGCACACCGGGATGTTGTTGGGCACCGCATTCATGCTGCCGAGGGAGAAGGTGATCACACGGGTGGAATCAGTTTGAAGCGCCAGCAGGATAAGGTCATACATTAGGCGT
>JAAZXX010000558.1:2836-3117 GCA_014239995.1 Verrucomicrobiia bacterium | reverse complement strand
AGCTCGGCCTGGAATGATGATGCTCAGGGGATGGTTCAGTTTATTGCAGGTATCCTCGCCCTTGAACTGGAACCTGAGGATGTGCGAGAGGGACGCCGGCAAATCGTGAAGCTGCTACGTGCACCATGACCGGCAGTCTCAGACCAATGAGCATTCACCTGCAAGGAAACAGGCTGTGATTGTTGGAACCGTAAAATCAAAATTACCTGCAAGCGAGGTTGTAGAACGCCTGAAGGTCACCATGGCATGCAATTGTGCTGATTTTGAAATACTCAGTAAAT
>JAAZXX010000558.1:0-2826 GCA_014239995.1 Verrucomicrobiia bacterium | reverse complement strand
TGTAGGCATGGAGCTATTAAGCTACGGCGAGGTGAACACCCCAAACGAGGTAGAATCCTCATTCGAAATAGCCATGACGGTTCTCAAATTGATTACGAAATTGAAGTATATGGGTTTATCAAGTATTGGTTGTATTTCATTAGCCTAAGTTGCTGCTGGCTTGTTTTTCCGCCTATTCTTGCATACCGAGCCTTGTTTCATGCCCCGCGTCAAGTGATGTGCAATTTACTCAAGGTTGCACTAGGTCCGTAGCATTTGGTTCAGGCAATATAATTGATGGATCCGAATCGATGCTCCATGCAGTGATGCGTTTCCATTTTCGTATCATTTATCCAGGACTCCCAATCGTAAGCATGAATTTTATGATTAAAAACAAACCTATCAGTGCGGTACTTCTGCTTGGTGTGCTTCTGGCAGCGCCTCTTGGCCTGATCGCTCAGGAAACAAAGGAAAAGTCTAGTCGGCGAGAGCGCTTGATGCAGCGGTTTGATGAAAATAACGATGGTAAACTGGACGAAGCTGAGCGGGAGGCGGTCCGAAAATTTTTGAGTCGGACCCGTCAAGCCGGGCAAAACGAGTCAGCCAAGCGCGTCGACAAGATTCATATTCCGAAAGATTACGACCCGAAAAAAAAGTACCCATTTGTCCTGACATTACACGGCTACAGTAGCAACGGTCGCGGCCAGTTGGGCTTTTTTCCCATGAGTAACTTGGCAGAGGAATACGATTTCATCTATTGCGCCCCCAATGGGATCGACCGTAGTTGGAACGCCACAGATGTCTGCTGTGGTAAATTGGACGACTCGAAATATCTTCGTAGTTTGATCCTCAAGGCTATGGAAGAATACAACATCGACAAAAAGCGCGTGTACGTTACCGGCCTATCGAACGGTGGGTTCATGAGCTATCGCATGGCACATGATCATTCGGACTTGATCACTGCGATCGTGCCTTTCGCCGGCGTTGGCTTCGAACAATGGCCGACCACACCCAATGCCCCGGTCAGCGTGCTGCATATCCATGGCACTCAGGACAAAACAATCAAGTGGGCAGGGGGTAGCCTTACCGGTGGGAGATACCCTAGTGTCGAGGACAACTTTGCCAAGTGGAAGGCCTTCAATAAATGCGAAAATAAAATCAACACCAGTGATATGAGCATAGATCTCGACCGTAAGGTCGAAGGGGAAGAGACCAAGGTGGTTCGTTACGAGACAAAGGACGGCAAAGTCGTGACCGAACTTTGGGAGGTGGTGAACGGAGGTCACGTAACTCCTCCAAGGAGCGCCGCACGTAAACGTATCATCAAGTGGATGTTGGCTCGCAAGAAGTAACGCTATCAAAACGGGGTAAACCAAGCATGAAAAGCTCAAGCTTTCCAAAGCTTGGTTCTCCTGCTGTGGTTGTTTTCTTTTTCATCCGCAGCGCCATAAATCAAATGTCAACCTACATTAACTTGTTCTCATTTTGCAATATGACCTTTTCAACCTGCTCCAGACACTCATTCGGCTTAGACCAAAAGTTTGGCCAATCAGCGAATAACTTCGCCCTTGCCAGCAAGCTGAGTTCAACTTTTACAAAGTCTTTCTGCTTCAGAATAAAAAACTTTGGCTGCTATTTTTGTGCCGCTTTTAATTCATTAGCTGTCTTGGCTCCGAGTTTGCCAAAGCGTTCAAGTGGTGGAGGAAATTGGTTTAATTGCCAGAGTGATTTAAATTTTTACCTCATCGGGGATATTTAAATCTACATCTGGAAAAACGTGAGGTCCTTCATGTTCATGAGCTGACTGCTGGGTCGCAGCAGCCCCACCCGCAGTATGGCTGCGATTATGATGGGCACGCTTATCTGGTGCATGTGCCTTGTCTGGCCTTCCCTGATTTGGCTTCCGCACAGGTGTCCATTTTTTTTGATCCACCTTTCCATGAAAAACGTGTTCTATACGGAATAAGGAATGCATCCCATGAACAGGTCCGTGTGTGGTCGGGGGTGCACGTGGCTGTTCCCATTAGAAAGATTTGGATATGATGAATAAAACTGTGACTTTGCACGATGGTAAATCGATCGAAATTCGAGAGCACCGCTCGCTCAACTGTCTCTCAGCCTGCGGATTGCTATGCGTGTGGATTCAATGCATGGCAGCCCTGCAGGCTGCCGTTGTTGCGCATCAGGATCACTCTTCTCCGCAGCCATCCGATGCTTCAGGAGACTGGCCTGAATACGGATTGACAAGTGCAGAAGATCGTTTCAGCCCGCTTGATCGAATCCATGCCGATAATGCCAGTGAACTGGGCTTGGCCTGGGCCAAGAAACTGGGTACCACACGCGGCCTGGAGGCCACACCGATTGTTGTCAACGGCCTGATGTTCATCTCCTTGCCCTGGTCTGCCGTCATGGCTGTGGACGCACATGATGGAAAGACCCTCTGGAAATGGGATCCTCAAGTTGATAAGGCCATATGGGCACAAAAAGCCTGTTGCGATGTTGTGAACCGTGGCGTTGCCTACAGGGACGGTCGAGTGTTTGCCTCCACCCTCGATGGACGCCTGGTTGGACTAGACGCCATCACTGGTGAACTGCTCTGGGAACAATGGACTATCGATCGGGAAGGGGAATACACCGTCACAGGGGCTCCGCGTATCTTTGACGGGAAGGTGGTCATCGGAAACGGAGGCGCTGAGTATGGCGTACGTGGTTATATTACGGCATATGACTGCGAGAGTGGTGAACAGGCCTGGCGTACCTACACGGTGCCCGGGGATCCCTCCAAGGGGTTTGAATCCAAAGATATGGAAATCGCTGCCAAGACATGGAGCGGTGATTGGTGGACGG
>JAAZXX010000557.1 GCA_014239995.1 Verrucomicrobiia bacterium | reverse complement strand
ACGGTACCTACGAGCTGTTTCGCACGTACTACGGCGCGCCATCAGCGGCTACGTCCGATGGACGCGAAGTCGGCGCCACCCGCGGAATCATGCGCACCCTGCTGTTCCTGCTGGGACTGATGTCTGATTACCTCTTCGGGCGCTGGGCAGAACCCGCATGGGTGTCCTTTCCCTCACATCAAACAGTCCAGTCGGGTCCTTTCACGGAATCGCAGAAGCGATTGCTTTCCTCTACCATTTCGAAGGCGGATACGAATGACAATAAAAAGATCGACATGAGTGAGATGGCTTCCTTGCTGCCGGAGGACATTGCCGCCATGAAGGAGGCTGGTCTGGACAGGCAAGTCTGGGCTTCCATTGTCTACGCCATCATACCCAACTGGCAACTTTTCTGGATCGCGGACGCTCTGGAGAACGACAAGACCGTTCCCTGGTCCTATGTTGGGCGCTCTTTTGCCTATGTGCTTTTTTACCTCAGTGCCTTGATGGCGCTGGCAGTGATGAGTTTTGAGAGTCGTGAATTGAATTAAAAAGCCACCCGGTGCGTGGTGGATTGAAGCGAAGTATGGAACGAAATACACAGAAAAACGGATTGGTCAACATGTTGGGTCTCCTGGTTGCCTGCGCGGTGGCGTCCGTCATCGCGAAGATTGCGCTTTCCGCCACGGCGGCGGTGGGTGCCGTTTTCCTCGGCATCGGTTTCCTGGTGGCTGCGATCAGCTATTTCCAGATGCGATTGGAAAATCGCGAGCAACTGGAGACAATGGAGTTTGAGGACATTGCCAAGGATCGTAATCGTGCGGCTCTCTTTGATGAATCCGGGGATGACACGTTTCTTGCCCGCAAGGCTCGTGAACAGTTCGAAAGGTTTTTCGTACCCATATTCACCGCCCTACTGGGCATTGGGCAAGCTGTGGGTGCTTATCTTCTTTGGAACTGGCTTCCAGGCGTTTTACAGCCCGATCTGTCCAAGGCCCCCATCGTCATGGTGTCGTTTTCGGCCTTTGCCCTGCTGCTGTTCATGTTGGGCAAATACAGCTCTGGTGTTGCGCGACTCGATAAGCTACGCCTGCTGCGTCCCGGCGGTGCCTATCTGCTGCTGGGTTCCGTTATCTGTGTGGTGGTGGTGATGGCATTTGCAGCTGGCTGGTTTGATGTTCCGCGCCTTGATTTTCACATGGCACGCATCATGGTGGTCCTCCTTGGGCTTTCCGCGGTGGAGACGTTTATCAATCTGATCCTCGATATCTACCGCCCCCGCACGAAGGGCAAGGCCGAACGGGCTCTCTACGAGAGTCGCCTGGTAGGCCTTCTCGGGCAGCCCGCCGGACTGGTAACCACAGCCGCGCAGGCTCTGGACTACCAGTTTGGCTTCAAGGTTTCAGATACATGGTTCTACAAGTTTCTTGAGAAGGCGCTGGCATGGTTGGTTCTTTTCCAGCTTGGAATCCTAATGCTTTCCACCACTTTCGTCATTATCGAGCCCAATGAACTGGGCATCCTTGAACGTTTTGGCAGCCCTTCTCGAGAACTCCGATGGCCTCTTCTGCCTTTCCAGCGATCCGGAGATGCCGTGCTCAAGCCGGGCCTGCACTTCAAGTGGCCATGGCCCATCGACCAGGTCTTTCGGCATCCCGCCAGGGAGTTGAGAAGTTTTAACGTGGGCTACGAAACGGATATGCAGGGGGTATTCGAGCGAACGCTTCTATGGACATCCAAGCATTACGCTGAGGAAACAAACTTCCTGGTGGCGAGCCGCGAACAGGCATCTTCTCCGATGACGGATGGCCAGGAACAGACCGTGCCCGTCAATTTCCTCACTGCCGCCGTTCCTGTGCAATACGTTGTCAAGGACTTCGAGCAGTGGTACTACAACCACTCTGAACCTGCTGAGTTGCTGCAATCCATTGGACATCGTGAAGTGGTTCGATATCTTGTGAGCGTGGACTTGATCGACATTATGTCTACCGGCCGACTGCAGGCCGCTCAGGAACTCAAAATGCGGATGCAGAGCCTCGCCGATTCCCTTGAGTTGGGTGTCGAAATCCTTTTTGTAGGGCTCCAAGATATTCATCCTCCCGTGGGTGACAAGATGACTCCAGTGGCGGGGGCCTTTGAGGAGGTCATTGGTGCTGAGCAGGAA
The DNA here is from genome assembly GCA_014239995.1 of Verrucomicrobiia bacterium. Lineage (GTDB taxonomy): Bacteria > Verrucomicrobiota > Verrucomicrobiia > Limisphaerales > AAA164-E04 > AAA164-E04. The sequence goes on along the minus strand of JAAZXX010000557.1, from coordinate 975 downwards.
ATGCAGGCCAAAATTCTGCAGGCCGAGGGTTACGCGGCGGAAATCGTTCCCAAGAGACGCGGTGAGGCGGCCAGGTTGGTTTCCATGGCGGAAGGTTTTCGCTACGAGCGCGTCCTGACCAGCGAGGCCAAAGCGAATCAGTTTCAGGATCTGATCAAGGCGTATCAGTCCGCCCCGGATGTTTTCAAACAGCGCAAGTATTTTGATGCCATGGCGCATTCGCTGACCAATGTACGCAAATATGTCATTGTTCCCAAGGGCAACGAGACCTTCCTGCTCAATCTTGAAGACAAGATTGCTTATGATCTGCTTGGAGCGCGCCCTGAAGAACGTTAACCCCCATTTGATTCAAACGACAAAGACCCTTTATTTCGTATCCAGTTTATGAACAAAAACCTGATATCCCTCGTCACCGGCGGCATCCTGCTGTTGATATTTGCTTCGATCCTGTTCTGTTTCCAAGTGCGAAACGCGGAGGTAGCCGTGGTCACCACTTTTGGGAAATACTCCGAGACGATCGATGAGCCCGGACTTGAGTTCAAGTGGCCTTGGCCCATCCAGAAAGTACACAAATTCGACAGTCGATTGCAGAATTTTGAGCGTAAGTTTGAGCAGACCACCACTGGTGATGCCAAGCCGCTGATCATCGAGGTTTTCGTTGGTTGGAAGATCAGTGATCCCGCTATCTATCTGGAGCGCTTCAATGGCGACGCGATCAAGGCGCAGCAAAGCCTTGAAAGTCTGGTGCGGGATGCCAAGAACAGCGTGATCGGGCAGCACCCCTTTCGTGACTTGATTTCGCCTCGGGAGGAGGATTTGAAGTTTGATGAAATCGAGACAGAAATCCTTGCGGCCATTCAGAATGCAGCCAAGGACAATTACGGTATCGAGGTGGCATTTGCTCATATCAAGCAGCTTGGACTCCCCGAGAGTAACACCCAGAAGGTCTTCGAACGGATGCGGGCTGATCGCCAG
>JAAZXX010000556.1 GCA_014239995.1 Verrucomicrobiia bacterium | reverse complement strand
ACATGTCCACAACACCTTATTACATGGCCGCGGGCAATCATGACATGGACGCAGGTCCCTCGTTCTTTCCTGACATTTTCCACCTTCCCGTCAATCATACGAGCCTGGAAGACCATCTTGCAGCAGGTACAAGTCCTGAATCCTACTATACATTCCAGCACGGACCTGCGCAGTTTTTCATCCTTTATGCCCCTTTTCTCTATCAATACGACATATCAAGGGGGGACATTCAATTGGCATGGCTTGAAAACGAACTGAGCAAGTCCGACAGGGACTGGAAATTCATCATCATGCATCATCCCATTCAAACCTCAAGCCTCCACCGTTGGGATGATTACAATGGAAATCTGAGTCCGGACATCCACGATGTGAAGGATGCGATTCTTCCCATGGCAAGTCGCCACGGAGTCCAGATTGTTTTTTCGGGTCATGACCATGTCTATGAACGTTTCATGCCAAATTCAGGAGTCCTTAGCATTACGAGTGCCGGAGGGGGGGGGGGACTGTATGGACTGCGTGAACGGGATCTTTCCAGTGCCCAATTTCACAGCAGGCACCATTTTGTTCAGGTTTCCATCGACAACCAGGAATGTGTACTGCAGGCAATCGACGATCGTGGGCAGATCTTCGACACGTTCCACTTTAACCGCGAACAAAGTGGAGCAAAAAATCACCAGTCAACCTGGCACAGCCCCCAGGTCGAGGATATCTTTTCTGACGACCTTGATGGAAATGTCATAGGACAGGCGTTCGACTTTAGGGGGCAAGGTATCGTGGCTCCGACGGGACAATATTCACACGCCGGCGAACTACATGTTCATAACGATGCCGAGCACCTTTATATTGGATTAAAGTCCGTTTCACTGCCCGATGATGGGGCCCTTTTTCTTTTTTCAGGGCCATGTCCACCCACGGGTCCCGCCCCCACCATACCACTCTCATTTCCCAAACCATCGTTGTCCGGGCAATGGACCCCCGCCTTGTTTGGTATTCTTGGCGACGAATTTGCCGATGCCACCCACCTGGCATTTCACCGATCCGGCAACAACAATCATGGACCGCAGGGATTATTCCTCGCGGGGAACGAATGGATTGCGATGCCAAACGGGCGCATTCAACAATACAATCGCAATCCACAACTAGACGCTCCCGCCCAACTTAACACCCCATTCAAGGAACAGAATGCCGATTATATCGAACTTGCCATGCCCTTCAGTGAGCTCCCCGGAATGAAGGCTGGCGACAGGATCTATCTGGCGGTCATCACCGGAAAGCAGCCTTCTCTGAACAAGGACACCACCTGGACAGTTGACAGTAGTCATATCGGCACCTTGCTCATTTCACCCGACCAGAATGAAACCAGCATCAGGGGTATCACAGTGGATTTGGCTGCCGGTCCGGACAAGTATATGGACGGCTTGTCCAGGCCCGTGGAGACAGCGCTGGGAACTACTGACGATCATCCGGACACAGATAACGACGGACTGCCTGATGGATGGGAAGTGCGGCACGGACTTTCCCCATTAGACAGCACGGGCCTCCATGGAGCGTTTGGGGATCCCGACCAGGATTTCCAGACAAATCACGAGGAATGGAAGGCACGCACCCACCCAACGGATGCAACTTCCTTACTCAAGCTGGAGACTCGCATGGTCGAGCCAAGGATCCTTCAATTTCAGTGGATGGCAATACCTGGAGTGCGCTACCAACTGCAAGCTGCCACTTCAGCAACAGGGCCTTTCGCACCCATGACCGATCCCATGGAAACGAACTGGACCAGAAAGCCAAGACCGGTCAGGCACCACTTGCTGATACCCGAGACCGGCAAGCGCTTTTTTCAGGTCCATGCAGAAGCCCAGGCAGCAGAGAGGATTCCCTGACATTCCAGACCTTCCGCGTGAGGATTACTTCATCCACCAGGTGTTTTTCGACAGCTTGGATCTTTCCATCATGGACAGCTTGATCAATGGACATGTCAGTTGCTTTGGCTACCAGGGGTTCTTGTTTTAAAACTTCAAGAACCGGTTTCGATTCTGGGGCAGGTACCGACCCTTGCGACTTCCCATGCCCCACCAAAAGCACAACTGCAATGATTGTGGTTAGCAGTTACGTAATTTTAATGCCGTAACGTGAGGTCGCAGGGATATCTCAAGTGGAATCTCATTGATTTTGGCCAACAATCTTTTTTTTTGCGGACCATTAAAACCGTCTTCGATTGGAATGTTAGACCTCGAGGAAAAGTATGCGTTGCTCTCCATAAGGTTGTTTCCCATGATCTCTTGGATCAATCTTCGATCATTAGAATGTTCTCACCGGCCATGCCTGGCTGACCTGAACAATACAGATGAAGTTGATCGGGCGCGTTGTTGGCCAGGGTGATCCGGACGTAAGAACCTCGCTTTCCGGGCACACCTTCGATGACCACGCCTTCTTGATACTCTTCGCCTCCACGGTGGGCACCGTCCTCGGTCGTGGAAAATCTGAGCGGGAAGCCGGCATTGGTTTCCAGAGACTGATCGAAGTAATAGGTGTTTCCACGTTTTAAGGTCAAGTTCGGATTAAAATCCCGGTTGATGGTGAAACGCGGTCCATTGTCGGCATGCACATTTATTTCGTAGCCATGGTATGCGACTCGGTTGCCTCCATACTCGCCGAAAGGTATCCTGGTGGGCAGTTGATAGTCTTTGTCGTTGATCAAGTGATAGGCTGCAGAATCCATCTCCTTGAGGTCCTGCCTGGAACATGGTTTCCATTCCGAATGAAGGTTCTCACACCAACCCTGAGGTCTGGACGCCTCTTTGGGGGCCTCTGGATGTCTTGTGAGCATCTCATTGTAACCAATATTCGTGGCCCAGACGTGCCACAGGTATTCATCAAGCTGGCACCCCCAACCGCATGAGGTCGCGTTGTAGGTATACCAGGCGTTTTCAGGATAGACCCATTCACCATCGATGGGCCTCACTGTCCGGTCGATGCCACGTGCTCGATCCATTGCATTGGAGAGGGTTGATGACCACGTATCACCGGCTTCATCGTCTGGCAGACCAAAATCATTGGGGTAAACACCCTGGAAGGCTTTTCCATACTTGTGGAACAATTCTTCGACCGCAATGTCCATT
>JAAZXX010000555.1 GCA_014239995.1 Verrucomicrobiia bacterium | reverse complement strand
GGACCCGCATGGTGGATGTTTTCAGGTTGTCCAGGGAATGCGTGGCCTCGGGAGAGCTGGGCACGATTCGCTCCGTCATCTTTCGGTGGCAAAATCCACGCCCGGAACACATGCCCCTGACCTGGAGGGATGATCCCGCACTGTCCTCGGCCGGAACCATCGCAGATGTTGGATCCCATGCCTATGACGCAGTCAGGTGGATCATGGGGAACACGGCTGAAAAGGTCTTCACTCACGGGGAAACACTCACACCCGGCAAACAGGATCTCGGCTGCATCAATCTCACTGAAGCCATTGCTGCAGGAAATCGAGAATCCACAGGGAAAGCACTGATTCAAAAAGGGGGCAATTTCGACTATGCCTGCGTCAATTGTCGCTTCGAAAACGGTGCAGCGGGTGTCTTTATCCTTTCCCATGCCACCTACATGCGCAAGTTCCTGGCACCAGAGCTGGAACTCCATGGAACAAAAGCCTCCCTCAGCGCAGACAGGTATACCGGGAAACTGATCCTTGCACGTCCGGGCCATGAACCTGAGACATTACACAAGCTACCTGCGTTTGAATTTGGCAATCGTTTTGAAGCACACGTCTTTCCATCGATGGCCCCACAGGTACGCGGGGAAACAAGTGCCGTGAAACACCCGACACTCGAGGATGGCTGGCTGGCACAGCGATTCACCGATGCTGCCTATCAATCTGGAAAACAGGGCGACTGGGTAGATGTATAAAGCCTCTCACGGAGCAGTGACGTCATTGGTCAGGCACACAGGTTCTCGATGGGCAGCACATCGTCGTTGACTGGATGCGATGACAAAGGGTGCAAGCCAATCCTGCGGTCGCATTACGGGACATCAGCGCATTGGATACGGTAGTTGAAGCTACTCAGTGCCAAGCTGAAAAAGATAAGCCAGCAGATGGGTAAGATCCTCGCGTGGCAACCATCGCGCCGTGGGAGGCATCAGGCTTCCAAGCAATTCTGTTTCTAGAACCGTGTCCCTTGAAAAGGTAAGGATCTCCTCTCCTGCAAATGCGCGCAACCGTATCCATCGCTCATCCCGCTGTTCCTGGATATAGCCTTGGATGACCTCACCGTGACGCAAGGTCAGTCGGGATAGGGAATACCCATTTTTGACCTGCATGCCAGGCCAGAGGACTTCCGTGACAATGCGATCCCTTGGAACACTGATACCGAGGGACGATAAATCCGGGCCAATGGTGCCACCCTGCTCCTGCACCCGGTGACAAGCTGAACAACCGGCATGGGCGGACTCGAAAACAACCTTACCGAGCTGTGGCTGTGCATCCACTCCAGCCTGAATCCAGGCCTCCAGTGCATCCACTGAGTAAGGACGGACGGCCATATTCCTCCCGCCCCAATCCCGCATGAGCCTGGAAAGGGGTTCATCAACAAGGCCTGAAGCCAGCCAAACGTCCTCCAGAAACTGTGCATGGACCTCGTCTGGAGGGCGCTCACGCAGGGCGGTGGCCAAAGGTGCGCTCAAGCCTTGGCGCCGTGTCACCATTGAGAAAAGATGACTGACTTCTGCCTTTTCACCTGACTCCAGCAGCCACTCGGCAACCAGGCCCACAGCCCTGAGGGGTACCGCCTGCAGGCATGCCCCCATTGCCTCAGACCTGAGCACCGATCCTGGGTTACCGGCCAATCCCAGCAGCCAATCCATCACCTCAACATCGTCACCCAGACGAGCAAGGGCCTGAATGGCGCCTTGACGGATCTGCAGAGTGCCACCGTTTTGAGCCAGTTCAAACACCTCCGGACGAAGCGAAACAAGTTGCCAGTGAGCGATCAAATTCAGCGAAGCAACTTGCAGGTCAACTGCCTGATCTGCAAGGCATCTGCGCAGCACCGGGTCCACATCAAAGGTGGGTCGCGAACGTAACTTGAGCACCTCCAGGACCGAGGCCGAGGGAATTTTACGGTCCAGCAACCACCTCAGGTCATCCCCATTCCCAACCACGGCCAAGGCGCGCAGCAACACGCCTCGGGCATCTTCTGAAAGGCTTGCAGAGAGCAGTTGCCGAATTTCCCCCAACAATTCCTCTGATCCAGTTTCCTCCAGGATGGCTGCAAGCCCATCGGGGTAATCAGATAAATCCAGCAGGCCCTGCTTGAGTGCAGGCAGCCACTTGGGCTTCAGGGCAACCACCGCCTGGGAAAAGGCATATTGAATCCAGCGGTCCATGGGCGAAGCAGCCGCAATGGCAGCAATCCGGATCGCAGGCGCTCCCCCGAGGGAGGCACTGGCCAGAATGGCCTCCATGCGTACCAAGGGGTCTTCGTCCCTTGCGGACAGCTCAAGCCAGGCTTTGGCATGCTCAAGCCGATCACCCCATGTGCCCATGAGTCGTGCCGCATAAGCACGCGCACGCGCATCAGGTAAATCCTTTAACTTGCTGAGAATCCCTGCATCCGGCATATCCTGCCACTCCAAGAGGGAGGCCACTTCCATCCAGTTCCGAGCAGACACCTCCTCGCCAAGATCCATCGCTTTGAGTAGTATGGGCAGGATGATCACGGGATCCCGTGAGGCCAAGACCTGCTTGGCTTTCAAGCGGGTCCAGCGCTCTGGGGAATCGAGTTGCTGGATCAGCTCCTCGCTGGAAGCATCTGCCAGGCGAGGGACAGGGAGGGTTCCCATGCCGGAGACCACACGCCATATCCGACCGTGGGTTTTATCCCTGTCAGGATGACGAAAATAGTCATCCTGATGACATGTGATCGGATTGTACCAGTCGACCACGTAAACCGCGCCATCTGGGCCTACCTTGACATCGATGGGACGAAAATTAGGGTGCCTGGAGCGCAGCAGAGGATCCCGCCACAGTACCTTGAACCCGGCCCCATCCCTTTGCACCGCAAAACGGCTCACTTGATTTTTTTTGTAGTCACCCAACAGGAACTCCCCTTGCATCGCCGCAGGCAACGCACGGGTTCCAAGACATTCAATGCCGCAGTAGCCTCCCGGTCTGCCAATGCGCGGCAACTTGAGCCGCCGCTTGACGGGAATGGAACCGGGGGTCAGGAAGGAAATACCACCCGCACCATCGATCACGAAGGATTGACCGAAGTCATCAAAGGCAATGCCCCAGGGATTGCCGGGCCCCATGAAGTCATCCAG
>JAAZXX010000554.1 GCA_014239995.1 Verrucomicrobiia bacterium | reverse complement strand
CAGTGCCTCCTGGGAGTGGTCGTTGGGTTCCATGACCAGAATCTTCCTGCCACTCCACCCAAAGCTTGGAGATTTCGAGGGTTTTCTGCGGCCTTCATGGATTTCCATGGGAAGCGTGAACCAGAAACAGGAACCTTTTCCCAAGGTGCTCTCGAGATGCAATTGTCCCTTCATGAGCTCCACCAGCTGACGCGTGATGGCGAGTCCCAGGCCTGTCCCTCCATATTTACGGGTCATGGAGTTATCGGCTTGCGAGAAGGATTCAAAAATATGTTCTTTCGCTTCCGGGCTGATGCCGATACCTGAGTCACGCACTTCAAACTTGACCCAAGCCAAATTCTTTTGTCGCTTGATGCAGCGAACCTGGATGCAGACCTCGCCCTGGTGAGTGAATTTGATGGCGTTGCCGATCAAGTTGGTCAATACCTGCTGCATACGCATTCTGTCTCCAATGACGGTGGACGGTACCTGGCAGTCCATGTTGAGGATGATTTCAATCCCTTTCTTTTGTGCGGGGTCTGCCAGGAGGTTGACGGTCTGTTCAATCTTTTCACCCAGTTGGAAAGGTTCGCTCTCGATGGCCATCTTTCCGGACTCAATTTTTGAAAAATCAAGAAGGTCGTTGATCAGGTGGAGAAGGTCCTGTGCGCTGGTTTCAATGGTTTCAGCGAAACGGACCTGTTCCTCTGAAAGTTGTGTTTGTTTCAGCAGGGAACTCATGCCGATGATTCCGTTCATTGGGGTGCGAATTTCATGGCTCATGTTGGCGAGGAATACCGACTTGAGTCTGCTGGATTCCATGGCCGCATCACGGGCAAACTGAAGGGCCGCCTCGGCACGTTTTCTCTCGGAGATGTCCTCCACGACACCCTCGTAATAGAGAATGGTTCCCTGCTCATCGCGTACCGAGCGTGCCGTTTCCGATATCCAGATTTTCTTCCCATCCCGGCGATAGATTTCAGATTCAAATTCATGTACTTCCCCGTGGTTTGCCATCAACCCTTCAAACGCTTCTCGGCGGGATGGATCGACATAGAGTTGTTTCTGGATATCCGTCAGCGATGCAAACAGGTCTTTAGTGGATGCATATCCGTATATGCGTGCCAAAGCGGGGTTGACTTCAATGTAATGTCCCTCGGGAGTGGTCTGGAAGATGCCTTCCACGGCTTTTTCAAAAATATCACGGTATTTCGCTTCAGCCTTCCTCAGTGCCTCCTCCGCGTGAACGAGTTTGGAGACATCCTTGGAAACCCCGAAAGTACCTACGACCTGGCCTTCCTCATCCAGATAGGGCATTTTGCTGGTCAATACCCAACCTACTTCACCGTTGCGCCAGGTTTCCTTTTCGATTTTATTGATGATGGGTGTGCCTGTCCTGACGATTTGTTGTTCGTCCTCGAAAGCAGGCTTTGCATGTTCTTCCTCAAAAAAATCAAAGTCTGTTTTGCCTTCGGCTGCACTTGGACTTTCAAGACCCAGCCTGTCGGAAAATTCACGGCTGCATCGAATGAATCTGGAATCGCGATCTTTGAAGTATACATGATCAGGTATGGTGTCCAGGAGTGAGCGAAGGAGCCGACGCTCAAGCGCCAACTCCTTCTCTGTGTTGATCTTCTCAGTCACATCCCAAAAGATACCCTGTGTGCCGACCACCTTGCCCATGGGGTCGAAGGTGGGGGTTTTAATGACGTGTACGTAACTTTTTGTCTGGTTGAGACCGACATTCTCCTCGGTGATCTCCACCTTTTCCTTGGTGCGCATTACCTTTTGATCATCCTCCTGGTATTTGGCGGCCAGGTGTGAGGGGAACAGATCAAAATCTGTTTTTCCGATGATCTGGTCGATGGTTTTTCCGATCGCCAAGCAGAAGTTCCGGTTTGCGAAGGTAAACTTTCCTTTGACGTCTTTCCGGATGATATGCTGGGGGAGGCTTTCCACCAGGTTATGATAAAAAGACTCGGAGTCATCAAAGGCTTTCTTGACCTTCTGATGCTCATCCGAAAGTTGATCCAACCTCGAGCGGGCACTCCCAAGAAAAAGGGCACCGGACACCTGTCTGGCGACAATTCGGATGGATTCAACCTGTGCCTCGGTGAGTTCCCGTGGGCGTGCATCCATGAGGCTTAGAATCCCGAGTGATTTATTCCGTTTGCTGCGGATGGGAAAACCGGCCAGGAAACGAAATTTCCAGGGCCCTGCCACTAGGGGTGAATTGGCCCAATGAGGGTCCATGCCTGCATCCTGAACCATCACTTCGTCTGGTTGCTGCATGACTTCCCTGCAAAATGCAAGTTCAGCCTGTTGTGGAGAGGGTTCCCAGTTGCACCCTGAAAAAAGTGTAAGCTTGCCCTCATGCTGAAGATGAATCATGACCGTGGAAACCTCTGACAAGGTGGCAGCAAGCTGGGCGAGTTGCTGTAACTCATCCACACTGCTGATTACTTGCGTTGGTTGATTCCTGCCGGTTTGCACGAGTGATTCAGTGGACAAACGTCGATCCTTTGAGCTCATTTTAAGTTCCCCAATGTGGCGTGCGTTTGGATGCTATCTTACTCAATATATGGTTCCCGTAGAATAAAGTAAACAATGCCGCGCTCCATGTAACGCCGAATATACCCCACCAGATCCCCTTGAGTTGCCAATCCAAGACCAGAGCCAGTATGTAAAATACTGCACAGGGAGCAAAAATCTGTCGATACAAGCCAATCCACAGGGCAAACATGGGGCGTTTGAGACCTTGCAACATGAAGACTGTTTGGAACAATATGACATAGGAACAGAGGGTGATCGAGGCGATTTTAAGATACTCTGTCCCGATCAGGATAACCTGGGAATCATCCGTGAAGAGTTTCATCATGGGGTTTGCCATCAGGTAAAGGATGAAACCTCCGGGAGCCATGATAAACAAGCCCATCTGCATCGCGACCCGGCGTATTTCAAAGACACGATCCATGCGTCCTGCACCGTTATTCTGCCCGGTGAGGGTGAGTACTGCAATATTCAGGCCAATAGTGGGGAGAAGGATGATCTGCTCGATGCGGGTGGCGATGCCGTAAGCCGCCACACCTTCCTTGCTGAAGAGACTGATGAACCAGGTAATGACAAAAATGCCAGCCGCGACTGTCATCATGTTGATGGATGCGG
>JAAZXX010000553.1:411-3151 GCA_014239995.1 Verrucomicrobiia bacterium | reverse complement strand
TTTGTTGTCCGATGCCTATCCCTATGCCCGTAAGAATATTGGGCTCACCATTCCGTTCAAGGGCCCGTCTCGCTGACTCCTCCAGCAATTTGGCGACCTCCCGCGTACGCTCCACGGAAGTTCCTGATGGTAACTTGAATTCCGCCTGAATGAATGGCGATTCAATGGAGGGACGAAAAACAAAGTCCACGCGCCCACTGTAGACATAGGATGCGGAGACGATGAGCGATCCGAAAAAAAACAGGCATGTCACATACCTGTTACTGATTACCATGGTCAATAACGGTCGGTACCAGCGGTCAATGATGGCATCCATTTTGATGCGGATTTCTGTTTGTTTACCCTGAATCCGCTCCATGAAAGAGCGTTTTGATGACGTGCCACCGTTTGCCAGATGGGAAGGAAGAATGAACAGGCACTCCACCAGGGAAATAGTGAATACAGCGATCACAACTGCAGGAATGACAAAGTAGAATCGTCCAGTTTCACCAGGCACGAAAAGGAGTGGTAGAAAGGCGATGATATTGGTTGAAACCGCGAAGATGACAGGAACGGCCATGGCTTTAACCCCATCAATTGCCGCATCCAGCCGCTTGGCTCCCTTGGAAATGCGATGGAAAATTTCTTCACCTACCACCACAGCATCATCCACGACAATTCCGAGAGTCACGATAAATGCAAACAGTGAGTTCATGTTGATGCTTGCATCCATGGACGGAAGCAAGGTGAGGGAACCGATGATGGAAACCGGTATGCCTATGGCCGTCCAGAAAGCTACCCGCAGCTCCAGAAAAAAACCAAGTGCAATCAGGACAAGGATCAATCCCAGGCTTCCATTGGTAAGGAGCATGTCGATCCTTTCCTTGTATTCCGCGGAACGGTTGAATCGGATACTGATACCCACACTGTCAGGGAGGTTGGCTTGTTCACGTTCTATGAACTGCTGAACTGTATTTGCAACTGATAAAGGTGATTGGCTCTCGGCACTGTAAACTGACAGTGATAATGAGGGCTTCCCGTTAAAATAGGATTCATTGTTGGATTCCTCAAAGTCATCCTTGATGGAAGCAATATCTCCCAGAAGCACTTTGGTACCATCCGAGAGACTCAAAACCGCAATCTCTGCAAATTCCTTTGCCAGGCTGCGCCTTTCGGTCGTCTTGAGGATGAAATCGCCAGTCTTCGTCCGAATGGAACCCGCCGGTACGTCCAATGCGGAAGCCTGGATCGCTTGGGCTACATCGCTCATTCGCAATCGGAGCGCCCTCAACTTGGCTTGTGGGATGATGACTTGAATCTCAGGCTGACGCAAACCCCGGAACTGGACGAAGGACACACCTGGCTCAGCTAGCAAACCCTCCTCTATTTGTCGACCAAACTTCGCAAGGCCTTGCTCGTCAAGATCCCCGTAAACAGCAAGATAAAGGACCCCTCTGCGTCCTCCTGTGTCGAGTGATATGCTTGGAGGCTCGGCATCATCTGGAAAGAGGTTGATCCGCTGGACCGCAGCCGTAATTTCTTGAAGCCCTCGATTCTTGTTGGTTCCTGGAACAAGTTCCGCCGTGACGGAAGCTCTTCCTTCACGTGCTATCGATCTTACCTCCCGTATCAAATCCATGCCCCGTAGTTCCGCCTCGATAGGCAAGATGATAGAGTGCTCCACTTCATCTGGACTTGCCCCACGGTAGATGACATCGATTTCGACCGTATTCAAAGTAAAGGTCGGATAGATCTCTTGACGGATATTGCGCGCTACAAGAAGACCGGTCACCACGACGGCGATCATGACAAGGTTTGCTGCGACATGATTATGAGCAAACCAAGCCAGTAAACCATGGCGTGAATGCATGGTTGAAGGTGGGGACTTCATGGTTTTCTGGTAATGGATGAACGCACACTTGAAGCATCCATGGTTATCGTAACCGGATTCAGATGCATGCCAGGCAATGCCACCCTCAGCGGACTGATGATAAGCGATTCATCGGGATTCAAGGTGTTGTCTATGTAAACTGTTTCATTCATCTTCCACCGCACTACCACGTCGCGGATCTGCAGTCGGTTTTCGTTGTCGACCACCCACACTTGGTTGCCCTCCCGCAAGGTGTTTCGATCAATGGCAATGACGTCCTGTAATATACCTGCATCAATTTGCACCCTTACATAACTCCCAATCAGGAGGGGGATTCTGGAGGGGTCGTCCTTGTGTTTTTTACGAGGTTCCTTGATTTCGATGAGCAGGCGTGCCATGCGGCCTTGCTCTTCCATATTTCCAAGGAGTTGAACGACATGTCCTTGTCGTTTTTCCGAGTTTCCAGATCCCTTGTCCATGAATACCTCGACACTTGAACCCGTCTGATCTGGATTGGGCAGCTTGATCCACCTTAACTGACCTACTGGAATAGAGGCCTGTACCCAGTAAGCATCTGTTCCCACCAAGGTTGCCGCAACAAAACCCGGATCAACCTGCTGCCCTATTTCGACAGATTCCATAAGTACCAGTGCATTGAAAGGAGCATGCACAACGTGGCGATCGAGCAATTCTCTTATTCTGTCTCGACCTGCATTCAATCGCTGCAATTCTGCCGTCTGGATTTGGACCAGTGATTCAATGGCTGCCAGTTCGGTGTCTGCAATGACCCTTTCGTTTGCCAGTTGTTGAGCTTGTCTCTGCTTTCTTTTTGATTCTGCAAGCATTGCCTTGGCTCGGTTGACGGATGCACTTGCTTCTTGAAGTTCTAAT
>JAAZXX010000553.1:0-401 GCA_014239995.1 Verrucomicrobiia bacterium | reverse complement strand
AAACAGGCTTTCGCCTTCTTCAAGCACTCCACCTGGAACCAGAGATGGATGGTGCGAAATGATTGGACCGGTAACCTGTGGTTCGATATCCACGGTTCGAACAGGAATCACCGTGCCATGTGCCCTCACAGAAATTCGATGATCCGATGATTGAACCTTGATGATACTGACCTTCCGTGGCGGGCGCACCTTGGATTCAGGTAAGGTTGTTGGCGCGTTGAAGAGCAGCAATGCCGTGATGGCCATGAAAACTAGAAAGCCAGCTGCAGCTATCCAATGTCGAAACGAAATTCCAGAGTCTTTTTTTCTCATCATTCAAATACCGCGGAGATACATTCTTCGCACCCCTGATGGTAACGATATATACCGTCCTTTACCTTGCTCTGTATCGATGCCGAACA
>JAAZXX010000552.1 GCA_014239995.1 Verrucomicrobiia bacterium | reverse complement strand
CCGTCCTGAGGATAATTACACCGCTTTCATGCCCTTCTATGGGCACATGAAAAACCGTTTTCTACGGGACGAAATTGATTTTGTGCTTTGGCCTCTTTACATCAGGACCAGAAAAAGGGACATCATCACCCACAACTTCGCTGCCCCATTGTTTCACCACCGCCAGGGAGACGGCCTCTCAGGTTGGCAGTTTTGGCCACTGGCAGGCTGGGAGGAAAAACGCCCACAGTCCAAAACCCTGCTCAACGGTGAGCAGGAAATCGTGGGTGGACATCGTCGGCTCAACCTCCTTTGGCCTTTATTTTTCCGACATCATGACGGTCTTGGCACAGATAAACCGGTCAAAAAAATCGCCCTGGTTCCATTCTTCAGTTACGCAAGTGCCCCCCAACGCGATTCCATCACGGTCCCTTGGCCCATTGGACTCACCCTGACACGTGACCGTGAGAAAGGATATCGAGAGTATGGGGTGCCATGGCCACTCGTGGTATGGACGGATGGGAATGACAGGATCACCCGACGGCTTTGGCCCCTCTACGGCACAAACCGAAGCGAGCTGCGTAGAAACGACTTTTTTCTCTGGCCGGCATACCGATACCGTTCATCGGTGAACACGGCGGTCAGACGCGAAAGACACCAGCTTTTTCTTTACCTCTACAGCCATGTGGAGAAACGTGAGATAGAGTCCGACAAACTACTCAGGCAGGAATGGCACCTCTGGCCGCTTTTCACGGCTTTTTCTGACCATGAAGGCAACCGTCGCTGTCAGTTACTGGCCCCACTGGAACCGATCCTGCCAGGAAACGAAAGCGTGGAAAGGAACTATGCACATGCCTGGGCACTTTGGCGCTCGGAAACCAACGGCAACACAGGGATTACCAGCCAATCGTTGCTCTGGAACCTGTATCGATCCGATCGCACCTCTCAATCCCGAAATGTTTCTCTTCTGTTTGGACTGTTTCAATACCAGCGCAATGAAGAAACGCGGCGATGGAAGATCTTGTTTATCCCTGTCGGACCGCGGAAGGCTACCCCTTGATTTGCAAAGCGCATCGTGCTTGGATAAACCTTTGTTGATTTGTTGAAGAACATACCATGATAAGATCGATCGGAGCCATGGCCATGCTGGGCATGGAAGTCTTCTTCGCGTTGCCTCATTTATGGCGACAGCGCGGGAAGGTTCTGTCGGCTTTTTTCGATATCGGCAATGCCTCGCTTTTGATGAGCTGCATCCTTTCCTTTTTTATTGGGGGTGTCCTTGCCCTGCAATCCGGCCCTGTACTTGTGGACCGGGGATTGCCTTTCGTGATTGGCCAACTGGTGGGACTTTCCATGTGCAAGGAACTCGCCCCCGTGATGATGGCAATCCTGATCGCAGGGCGCGTTGGGTCCGCCATGACAGCCGAACTGGCCTCCATGCAGGTTTACCAGGAAATCGATGCGCTCAAGACCATGAAAATCAATCCCGTACATTATCTGGTATTACCACGCATGGTCGCCATTACGCTCGCCCTGCCCATACTGGTTATCTTTGCAATCCTGGTGGGGTGGCTTGGTGGTGGCTTCGTCTCGGTGGTAAATGAGGATATCGCCATCAGCTACCAGTCCTACATGCAAAATCTACGCATGGCCGTAGGACTGCCAGACGTTGCACACGGCATTGCCAAGAGCGCGGTATTCGCTCTTGTCATTGGCTTGGTCAGTTGTTACCAGGGGCTGCATACTTCGGGAGGGCCAAGAGCCATCGGTCTTTCGGTGACACAATCCGTGGTCAAATCCATCGTTTTCATACTGATTCTCGATTATTTCATCACCCGCCTTTTCGTTTATCTGGAATGAAACCCGACACCACCCAATGCGCAGGCCTCAAGGTATCTGGACTGACGAAGTCCTTTAATGGCGAGTCCGTACTCAAGGGTATCGATTTCGAGGTGGAGGCCCACAGTATTTTTGTCATTATGGGTCCCAGTGGAAGTGGGAAAAGCGTACTACTCAGGCACTTGATCGGGTTGGAGACACCGGACTCAGGGAATGTTCTGATCCATGGTGCCTCCATCCATGACACAAGGGCGAGGGAAGAACTTGAGCTGGCCATTGTCTTCCAGTCGGGAGGGTTGCTGAATTCCCTCTCGGTGGGTGAAAATGTGGGCCTGTACCTGAAGGAAACCAGGCGCATGCAGCCATCGGAGGTTGAGGAAATTGTCAACCAGTCTATTGAAAAGGTTGGACTCAGTGTCTCAGGGGACAAACACAAGATGCCAGGTGCGCTCTCCGGGGGCATGAAAAAGCGTGTTGCCATCGCACGCGCCCTGGCCATCAATCCTCAGATGATTTTTTACGACGAGCCCACCAGTGAACTGGACCCACTGAGCGGAGTCACCATTGGCAAGGAAATCCTCCAGCTGAACCGCGAATACGGGACGACTTCCATCGTTGTCACCCATGACCGTGATCTGGCATTCGGTATCGGTGACCGGATCGCCTTCATGCAGGACGGCATATTGTCGGAATCCAGAACTCCCGAGGAAATCCGGAATCAATCCGATCCAAGCACGCACATTTTCCTGACGGCCGGGAAGGCCGAAGATTATCAATCCACCACCTCATTGAAAAGAAAACCTCTATGAAAAACAAACCGCAAGTGACCTCCGCAGAAGCGACCAAGGGGGGCCATTCACCCCACATGCCAAAGGGTCCGTCTGAAACGCAGGTAGGTCTCCTGGTCATACTTGCCGTGATTGCCGCCTTCGTGCTCATGGAGGTCGCAGGCTCAGTGAATTTTTTCACGGAAACCGTCCGGATTAAGGCTCGTTTCCATAACATCAAGGACCTTAAAAAGGGAGATCCAGTGAAGGTCGCCGGCGTCAAGGTCGGGCGAGTCAACTCCATGGGGTTTGACATGGACAAGGTCCTAGTGGAAAAGGATAGTGAGTCTCAACAAAAAGCTGCCATCCGTACCGACAGCGAAGCATCCATCCAGTTCGAAGGTCTCATGGGCCAGCATTTTATAGCAGTGAAGTTCGGTACATCCGGCCTTCCTGTCGAGCAAGGGACAGAGCTGAAAACCATTGAGCAACCCGACCTCAGCACGCTTATGGTAAAGTTGGAGGGAGTCGCTGAAGGAATCGAACAGGTGACCTCTACATTTTCAGGC
>JAAZXX010000551.1 GCA_014239995.1 Verrucomicrobiia bacterium | reverse complement strand
CCACCAGGACCTGGCGGATCAGGGAAACGCCGTGGTGCGTGCCTCGATGCCGGTCTTTTTCCAGCCACGACTGCAGGTGATCCCTTGCCGTTTCAGAGAAGTTCAAAGCGAATGGTTTGCCGGAAGGGAGTGAAGGAGGTGATGTATACCGAGGGCCCTGAAAGTTTCTCCATGGCTCCCCGCACTTGAACATAGCGGTTCTCATGTCCTCCAGGGCCAAAACGCATGCGATCCTTCCCCACGGTATAGGATGCCATGCCGCCCTGCATGAGCCATGCATGGTCCTGGCCAGGTACCTTCTCCACACCCTCCATGGTGCCCCCTTCCCGCAGGTTGAACTCCACGGATACCGGTACGCGATGTGTGCCATCGGCCTTCATGTCCAGTTCCCACCCGGAATCCGTGCGTGTGAGTCGAAGCTCGTAATGCATGGTGCAGATCTCGGATGCCTGGCGTTCCGTGCGGGACAGCGACCAGGCATCCCCATTGGGTGGGACACGCCGGGACGGTTCCAGTGGTTGGTAATAGGGACCCTTCAGGGTCTGCCTCCAGATATGCTGCCCGTCGCTGTGCCTGTAATGCTCGGGCACACATTGTCCCTTGCCAAAAAACGCGGTTGCAAGACGCACGGCATGGATCGCGGCTTCCCCATGGTGCAGTGAGAAAAAGCGGCTGCTGTCGCGATGGATCAGCGTGGCACTCATGCTGCCGTCTCGAATGCGTGTCACCCCTGCGGCGGAAAAATGCTTCTCAAATCGGGAAGGCAGTTCTTCAGGCTGGGGCAAAGGCTGGTTGAGGATCGGGTATTCCATCAGCCTCGGGAGCTGGATGTGCGCCGGTTCGTAGGGAAGCAGCATGGCGGCGTAAGGTCCGGAATGGTCATGGATGGCCATGTAACGAAGGGCAAACCAGTATCGGCGCAGGTCGCCGCGTGTATGGGCATCCTGTCTCCGTGAGATCTCGGTGACCACTTCGCCGTTGGCGTGCAGCAGGTATTGCATGGCATCCAGGTTCCTGCGTACCGGATCGAGCAGCTCGGGTCGGTTCAATTTGTCTGCCATGGTGACGAGGGAACGGTTGGTCACGGCGTTATAGACCCTCGTGCTGCGCTCGGTGTACATCCCGTCCACATCGATATCAACCCCTTCCTGCAGCCACTGGTCAATACGCTCGATATAAGGTTCATCCGGATACAGGTCTGCCAATTGTGCCAGGGCCGAACAGACCACCCAGCGATGGTTCGGGGTGTGGATGCCGCCCCGTGAAAGTGCCATGCCCGCCTTCTTCAGGAAGGGGGTGATCCATTCCAGGATTTCCAGGGACTTGAAACCCTTGGCCAGGGTCGCGGCACCGGCAAGCGGACGCAGCACAAAACCCGTGTCGGGAGGGGAGTTGAAATTGGTGGTGGGAAGGTCGATGTTGCCCGACGCACGCTGCACCGTTTCCAGGTGCTGGACGGCATGCCGAATCCGCCGCTTGATCTGCCCGTCCTGGTGGTATCTCGACTGTGGACACAGGTAGGCACTGACCAACATCTCAAAAAGGTGTGCCGCCGAGTGGGGCGTGACCAGGCCATCTGCGTTGGGATAGCCCCCGAACCACGGACTTCCGCGATCCATGACCTGCCGTTCCAGCAGTTTGACAACAGCCGCATCATGATCCTGGACCAGCGATGGGGAAAAGGCCGACTGTGCCCCGGAGGGGAACGAGAGGCCTGCCATGGTCAGGCCGGTCTTCAAGAAGGTTCTTCTGTCAAGCATGAGACGTCCAATGGTTGAGTGCCACGTTCAGCCTTCCAATGGATGCCCGTCGGCAAGAAAAATCAACACTTTTCGATACCCCGGTTTCGAGGTTTCAAGGGCCCTGGGCTGGATTGGCATGGCGGGTTTGTTCTCCTTCAAGCACGGGCAGGCACACGTGCCGTTTCAGCTTAGTCGAAAGCGTTGCATCTCCACGGCGTTTCCCCCTGATTTTCTCAAGGGACGCGGTTCGGGCTGGGCGAAGCCGTTGCCATCCACCGCGCGTACCTGCAGCTCGTAAGGCCCCGCTTGCAGTCCATGGAGAGTGATCCCCCAATACCCCATCCCGAAACGCATGGGCCACTCCCTGGGCTGACCGGTCCTTGCATCAAATCCGAGAAGCTGGTGAGGCCTCACGTCCGGCGGCAGGATCTGTTCCCAATCGGGAGGAGGATAGATGTGGCAGGGTTGCCAATCCGCCTCCGCTTGTTCCTGTCCAGCATCTTCCTGGGGCTCCGCATCCTTTGCGACCCGGCGCAGGCTGTATTCCACCCGCTCCAGGCCGGAGAGGCCTGAGATCACCTTTCCGGTCAAAACCACTGGTTGGCTGGCGGGCATGAGCTCAGGGACCGGGTCCATGTAAGCGGAGGTCTTCAGGTGGGATTCCGGGTCGTTGTTCTGGAGGGCATAGGTGTCATTGGTGCGGTAATCGTTGGTGAGAAAAATCTGCTGCAGCCACTTGATGGACTTGAAGCCATGGGCCCATGGGATGATCATGCGCACCGGTCCACCCCGCAGGGGCGTGATGGGCTGCCCATTGAGTCGGTAAGCCAGCATGGGAGGGAAGCCCCCGGGGGGCGTTTCCATTGCCTGCGTGTAGCTGAGTGACGACTGAAAGATCTGCTCGGGATCCTCGTTGTGAAAGCCCCGGTAATAAATGCGCCGGACATCCCTCATCTTGCCGCAGAGCTTCAATACCTCACGCAGGGGGACACCTTCCCAGAGTCCCTGTCCCAGGGGTTCTGGAATGTTCAGGCACTGGGTGGCCTTGATGAACTTGACCCCGTGCCTCTCTCCAAGCTCCCTGAGGGTATTCAGGTCAAGGGCCGTCCCGTCCTTCATGGTTCGCGGGTCTTGAACCCGGGCGGGGCGCGTGATGTGCGGTGGTTCCACCCGCGGATCCGCCGTTATTTCCAGGCGCCATGACTCCGGTGTCATGCGGGCGTCGACAAGGGCTTTGCCGGTGAGGGTGTGGGGCTTGGGATTGCCCCTGGCAACCGTATTGAAGGACTCGGCTGGCGTCAGGAACGGGTGAGGGCAGGCAGGAAGTGCTGTGGCCTGGTTTGTCGATGCGCCAGGAAGGATATCCCCGTGGATGGCCTGGCCTGCTGCCAGGCTGGTCACCGTCCATGCGGCGCTCT
>JAAZXX010000550.1:2929-3161 GCA_014239995.1 Verrucomicrobiia bacterium | reverse complement strand
CCAGGCTTTGCTCTGCATATACTGGGCTCTCCTGACAATCCCCGTGGGATTGGATGCCAGGTGCGTCTTCATGATGCCAATGGTCGATGGAGTCCCGTTTTTGAAGTGCGCAGTGACACGAGTCAACCGTATGGGAAGGGACAAAAGATGGTGTGCCACGCCTCATTCAAACCATCCTCCGTATGGGTGCGCTGGCCTGGCGGAACCACCCGGACCTATGGGCTGAGCGCCG
>JAAZXX010000550.1:0-2919 GCA_014239995.1 Verrucomicrobiia bacterium | reverse complement strand
GTATCGCATGGAAACCTCAGTGGCCCGGATGCCAGTAGTTCAGCAGTGTCTCGCGCAAAGTGCTGATGAAGATACCGACTTCGGTCAAGACACCCTGCAGGGAAGAGAAACAGGCCCCTTGCTGAAGTGGCTGATAAGTAGGGTCAGCTCAAGGCGTATGGGGTAATGTCATGGTGATCCTATCATCTGGTTCAAGTGCAGCACTCCCTAGCGATGATATCCTGGCACCGACCAGAGATCATCTCTCGATCCGTCCAGGTGTGCGCAAGTCAAGGGGCGCGTCTATCCGGGATTTTGAATCGACGCCTGTGCTGTCATTGTGCAATCATTCCATCATCAAGCCATGCACAAGATTTCAATCATAACCCGCCTTGCTTTGTCAGTCATTGTTGGCTTGTTCCAAGTCTTCGTAATTCAGGCCTCAAATACTTCTCTCCGTGTCGGTGTATTTGAGACGGATGCCTCACCGCCAGTGGGGAGTCCATTGGCATACAATCGCTGTGAAGCCATTGGGATGCCCCTCAGCGCCAGAGGCGTTGTTCTACTTGGATCAGGCGCGCCCATCGTTTTGTGTGCGGTGGACTGGATCGGTATCAGTAATGCGGGGCATCATGCCTGGAGGGAGGCGCTTGCAAAATCTGTTGGAACAAGTATCGATCGTGTCACGGTCCATACCCTGCATCAACATGACGCACCGAGGTGTGATTTCAGCGTGGAAGCCATCATGCATGAGCAGGGAATGGAGGGCATCATGTTTGACGCTGAATTCGCTCATCTTGTCATTCAGCGTACGGCGGATGCCCTGAGCGAAGCAGCAAAAAAGGCCAGGGATGTGACCCACCTCGGCTTGGGGCGTGCACGTGTAGAAAGCGTGGCTTCAAACAGGCGTATCCTTGGTGCCAATGGCAAGGTGCGTGCCACGCGTTATACGGCCTGCAGGGATCCTGTATTGCGGGCGGAGCCCGTGGGAGTGATCGATCCATTCCTGAAATCGATCAGTTTCTGGGATAACGATGAACTCATGGTGGTGCTTACATGGTATGCAACCCATCCACAGAGCTATTATTTGACTGGTATTGCACATCCGGATTTTCCCGGTATGGCAAGGTTTCTGAGAGAAGCGACCTTGAATGGTGTTCCTCATGTCCATTTCAATGGGGCGGGTGGTAATGTCGGTGCTGGAAAATACAATGACGGATCGCGTGAAAACAGGCAGGCCCTCTCGGTTCGCCTCGCCGAGGGTATGTCCAACGCGTTGACGGAATCGCACAAGATAGCCATTCAGGCTGAGGACGTGCATTGGCAAACCTTGCCTGTTGCCCTGCCGGTCTCAAGGCATCTGCAGGAGGCTGAACTTATCAAACAACTGGAGGATCCATCCGCGGATCCACAAAAATTGACATATGTGGCGAAGGATCTGGTCTGGTTGCGGCGATGCTTGTCAGGGGAGAAACTGGACCTGCACTGTCTGAGTCTTGGTTCGGCCCGCATCCTTTTCATGCCGGGGGAGCTGTCTGTTGAATACCAGTTGGCAGCTCAAGAGATGTGGCCCGGGGGATTGCTCGCCATGGCTGCCTATGGTGAATATGCTCCTGGCTATATCTGTACCGCGGAGCAATATACCCAGGGAGGTTACGAGGATAGCCCAAGGGCTTCCAAGGTGGCCCCGGAAGTAGAGAATGTTTTACTGGATGCCATGCGTCGTTTGCTGCATCCATGAATCCTCATGTATTCAAAAAATCGTTTCATATGATGAAGCCCATCGTCAGTTTCCTCATCTTATCCCTCATGACGGGATGCGTGATAGACAACACAAATCAAATGGCATTGAGTCATGCCACCTACAACGAGGTCCTTGTCAGGACCAAGCAGGAGGAGTTGTTACTTAACCTCGTAAGGCTGAGATACAGGGATACTCCTTTTTTTCTCGATACTGCCAGCGTGACAACCTCCTTCAAAACCGAGACAAGGATGGGCTTGGGAGCGCTTGTTCCTCTGACGGGAAGTGGTTCCATCCTGGAACCCAGTGGCAACGTCATGGTTGGTGTTTCCCCAACGGTGAGCTTTGTACCGATCGAGGGGGATGCCTTTTTACAGAATTTTCTAACTCCCATTCCACTTGATGAATTGCTGGTTCTTACGCAATCCGGCTGGGGAATTGATCGTGTGTTCGGGATCACATTGGAGCGTATCAATAACCTGTACAACGCCAAATCAGCATCTGGCCCAACACCCCGGTATGCACCCGAGGATGCCTTGGACATGGAACAATTACTTCTGTGGATGCGTCAGTCACAGTTACAGGGTTCCCTGGACTGGTACAGTGATAGTGACGACAATATTTACATGCAACTGGCGCATGCTTCTGAAGCGGATCATCCTGCCATGAAAATCAGGCAATTGCTTGAAATTGATGCCGAATCCTCAAAATATCCGGTTTCCAAAAAACAGGTGGGTAATCATGGGAATGGGGTCGCTGTGGCAACCCGATCGATCATGTCCATCCTGTTTTATCTTTCCCAGAATGTGACCGTACCCAGGGAACACCTTGATTCTGGCCTGGTGACACTGACCCGCACCAGGCAAGGGACTCCGTTTGACTGGGCCAAGACCCCTGCAGGGAAGCGATTTGCTGTTCACAGTTCCAGGGAGCTTCCCGAGAATGCAATCCTGCAAATCAGTTACCGTGGCTATTTTTTCTTCATCAAGGACAATGATCTGGAGACCAAGTCAACGTTCATGCTACTGAATCACCTTTACGCCTTTCAATCAGGAACTCGACCGAGCCGAGGTCCTGCCTTGACACTGCCGGTGGGTGGTTGATCCCTGTTAAACGTTTTCCTGTTTTGCCTGGGACATCTTCAACGAAAAAACATAGGTCGTATCGCCAGTTATTCTGTTCCACTTGAACCATCCTGA
>JAAZXX010000054.1 GCA_014239995.1 Verrucomicrobiia bacterium | reverse complement strand
GGCATCCTCCACATGGCCGCCTTCGAGGAGACGACGACCGAAGACTTCGAGCGCGTCTTCCGCGTCAACCAGCTCGGCACCTTTCTGGGGATCAAGGCGGTCGTTCCCACGATGGGCAAAAAGATCATCATGGATGCAGACGCCAACCAACTCCTTCCCCTGCTCCAAATCAATCCCCAGGAAAAATAATTAAGGATTTCACCATGCAAAAAATAGCCGGATCATTCGCCTCGTTGGCACTCTTCGTGGGCATCTTTGTCATTTATAATGGCGTATACACCATTCAGGAAACCGAACAGGTAATCATTACCCAGTTTGGCAAGCCTGTAGGCGAACCTGTCATCTCAGCTGGACTGCATTTCAAGACCCCCTTCATCCAGGAAATCAATAGTTTTGAAAAACGCGTCCTGCCATGGGATGGGAAGTCCATCGCAATGCCTACCAAGGATAAGACTTATATTGAAGTGGATACCTTTGCACGTTGGCGGATCAAGGATGCCATGCAGTTTTTCCAGCGCCTGAGGGACGAACGAAGCGCGCAGTCGCGCCTGGACGATATTCTCGGAAGTGAAACACGCAATGCCATCGCAAAGCATGAACTCATTGAAATCGTCCGTACCACCAAGGATCGAAAACCTGTCATCGACGATGAATTGTCCCAAGCTTCCGAGCGTGTTGGACAGTTTGAACCCATCACCAAGGGGCGTGCCCTGATTGAACAGGACATCTTAGCCCAAGCGTCCGAGAAATTGATGGACTTTGGGATTCAACTGCTGGATATACGACTCAAGCGCGTTAATTACAACGAGTCTGTCAGAGAAAACATCTACGAGCGCATGATCAGTGAACGGCAGCAGATCGCGGAGCGTTTCCGATCTGAAGGAGCCGGTAAGGCTGCGGAAGTCATGGGAAACAAGGAACGAGAGCTGCAGCAAATTGAGTCTGAAGCTTATAAGACAATCCAGGAAATCCAGGGTGCCGCCGATGCGCGCGCCACGGAAATTTATGCCTCTGCCTACAATCAGAACAAAGCTGCGGCCGATTTTTACGAGTTTCAGAAAACCCTCGAAACCTATATTGACGTCCTGGGAGAGGAAACCACTCTGATCATGTCCACCGACAGCGATCTCTACCGTTACCTGAAATTTTCCGAAAAAAAGCAAACAAACCCCAACTAGGATTTAAGGCGATCCTGTCTGGACTCAAACAAGGCCTGCAATTTGCGCGCCATGGGTCCCACCTCACCGGAAGATAACGCCCGGCCATCGATGGCAGCAACGGGCCAGATCTCAACGGTAGTTCCAGTCAGGAAAATTTCCGAGGCACTCATGAGGTCTTCGACCCTCATGGGCCTTTCCTCCACACTGAAGCCGGCATCATCCGCAAGCTTGAGGACGACTTGACGCGAGATGCCGTCAAGAATGCGTTCATTGGCGGGATGGGTATGCAGGACCCCATCCAAAACGGCAAACACATTCGTGTGCGACCCCTCGGTAACCCATCCATCCCGGTGCAGGATGGCCTCTTGAGCCCCCTGTTCCTTGGCCTTCTGGGCGGCCAGCACGCTGCCCAACAGAGCAATCGACTTGATATGACAGTCCATCCAACGACGATCTGGAAGGATCACAGCTGAGGCGGACTCCCTGCTTCCTGGATCAGGAACTGGCAGGGGCTTGACATAACCGTAGTGACTGAGTGCGACATCAGGCCCGGGAAAAGGGTGATCCCGAGGAGCCACTCCACGACTGATTTGGTAATAAAAAACACCATCCCCCCCAGGTAAGGGGTTGAGGTCAATGAGGCGTTCCGCGATGGATCGCATGCCCATGAAACCTCGCAGGTCCATACCGATCGCGCCGGCACTCCGGCGCAGGCGCGCTTCATGTGCCTGGAATTCGTAGCATTTCCCCCCATAGATCCGAACCACTTCATACACACCGTCCCCGAATAGAAAACCGCGATCCTCTGGAGACACGGCCACTTGCTTTATCGGCGTATAATCACCATTCCAAAATACAATCATGCTACGACGAGATTAAGACAGAGAAACTAAAAGTAAGCAAAAAAGATCACAAACGGATGCGGCAAGCGCTCGCTCGACGATCATCCTGACCTGGAGATCATATACCACAGGATTGACCCCCAGCCCACATTCCGTTAAGAGAGGACCATGCAGCTCACTTCATCCCATTGTTCAAAGGAGCAGACTTCCTTCTTTCGGGCCGAAACACGCCGTCAGTGGATCAGGAAAGCCACTCTGGCTTCCACCGCGGCAAGCCTCTTGCCATGGGGTGTTGCCAATGCAGAAAAGCAGGGCACTGAGGCATTCAAACTGGATTTGACGGTATGGAAACTGGGTATACCGGGGAACCAGGAGGATGCCATCCGCTGGGCCAGACAGTTTGAATTTGAATCCGTGGGAGCCCATACAGATGAAGTGATTCGATGGTCGGCAGCACAACGGGATCATTACGCCGAAACGCTCCAAGGGGCCGGACTTCAGTGGGGTGTGGCTTCCTTGCCGGTGAATTTCAGGAGATCCAGTAACGCTTTCAGGGAAAGCATCCAGGGATTACCTGATGCAAAGGCCCTATCCATGGCCGGTATCAAGAAGGTGATCACCCACATCATGCCCTGCCACGATTCTCTCACCTACCTGCAAAATTTCAGGATGCACACCGACAGGTTAAAGGAGGTCGTTCACATCCTGGCAGATCATGACCTCCGCTTTGGAATGGAATACGTTGGCACGGAAACTCTCCGAAATCGGAGAAAGTTCCCGTTTATCCATACCTTGAGAGAAGGACTTGAACTAGCCAGTGCGATCGACCCGACGAGGGTCGGATTGGTGATGGATTGCTGGCATTGGCATAACGCAGGTGACACGCTGGAGGATCTTGCGCGTTTGGAACCTCATCATGTAGTCAGCATTGAACTCAACGACGCACCTGCCGGGATCCAACGTCCCTTACTTCAGGATCATCGAAGGGAGCTACCCGTGGCGACTGGGATGATTGACACTAAAGGCTTCCTCAATGGACTCGCACGTCTGGGAATAAAGGAGATACCATTGATGGCCGAACCCTTCAATCAAGCCTTCCGGGACATGCCAAGGGAACCAGGAATCGCCACCATCGCGGATTCGCTGAAAAAAGCCAGAAACCTGGTTCACTGAGGGACCTGTGTCAGACATGAACTGGCTGGAATTACTGACCCCAGGGACACTCATCCCGTGGCTTCTTGGAATGGTCTTTGGAATTTTCGTGGGGGCGACCCCCGGCTTGACTGCGACCATGGCGGTGGCGCTGATTGTGCCGATGAGTTACTACCTGCCCGCGAATGCCGGTCTGGCGATGATCATCGGAGTCAGCTTTACGGCTATTTTTGCAGGCGATATCCCAGCCACCTACCTCCGGATTCCAGGCACGCCTGCCTCGGCAGCGGCCACACTTGACGGCCACCAAATGGCACTCAAGGGGCGTGGGTCCACCGCCATGCTGCTGGACCTGTGGTGCTCCTGTCTTGGAGGCCTGGTGGGTGTATTACTATTAATGTTACTGGCTCCACAACTGGCAAGATTTGCCCTTAAATTCAGTTCCTTCGAATATTTCTGGCTCGCTCTCTTCGGCCTGAGCATGAGTGCACTCGTCAGCACGGGAAACACGCTGAACGGGCTCCTGGCTGCCTGCATGGGCATGCTCCTTTCAACAGTCGGACTGGACCTCGTGAGCGGTGCCCAGCGTTTTACGTATGGCAATACCGAGCTGATGGACGGCATCCAGTTCATTCCGGTCATGATTGGTCTCTTTGGTTTATCGGAGGTCTTGAAACATATATGGACCCCAACACCATCGGCCATAAGCACAGCACCGCATACAGCCTCCAGACCACCCACCTTCGCCACGATCATACGATCCCTGTGGAACCACAAGCGACTCATCGGACAATCGTCCATCCTCGGAAGCGTGATCGGGGCCCTGCCGGGTGCAGGAGCGGATATTGCCGCATGGGGCTCTTACGGACTGGCTCAAAAGACATCCGCTCATCCGGAAGCCTTCGGCAAGGGATCACCAGAGGGTGTGATTGCACCGACCAGCGCCAACAATGCCGCTGTGGCAGGCGCATGGATACCTGCCATGGTATTCGGCATACCCGGTGATGCGGTGACTGCCATCGTCCTGGGCGCATTGATGGTGTATGATATCAAGCCTGGTCCCCTGATCTTTGAGCAGAGTGGCCCTCAAGTAAAAGCCATATTCGGCATTGCCCTTATCACCCAGCTCCTTCTTTTACCAGCTGGATGGATAGGCATCAAAACCTTCGACAGGTTGCTAAAACTCCCCAGGCACTGGATCCTGACTGCCGTAGTCATTTTCTCGATTGTAGGCGCTTACGCCCTGCAGAACAGCATGTTCGACGTCTACGTGATGGCTATTTTCGGTTTGGTCGGTTTTGCCATGGAACGGCTCAGCATACCCCTTGCCCCCCTCATCCTTGGATTGATCCTCGGTCCCATGGTTGAAAAAAATCTTCGAACGGGGCTCATCAAGACGGAAGGTGATTGGCAGCCCTTTTTGACACGACCCTTTTGCATGGTCATGGCGACCTTAATGCTGCTCATCCTCTTGGCCCCCGTCCTGAGTCGATATGTTTATGCCAGGTCTCAGGTTCGAGGCAATAGGCCGTAAACATCGCCTCTGGAGTGTTGCACCCAATTTGCTAAGCATCGCCAGAAAAGTCTTTCCTACGACGGGCCTTGACCTCAGATCGCCGCCGCTTGGACTCCAGAATACGTCGCTTTACCCTCGGCGGCCGAATATCACTTCGGCGCCTTTCCTTCTCGCGTGCCTGTCTACGCGCCGCAATGGCTCCGCTTGCACGTTTTCTCAGCAGGTCGCAAAGAAGCTCCCTGGCTTTTCGACGATTGCCGGCCTGACTGCGACCACTTTGCACGGACACACTCAAGCCACTGGGAAGATGCTTCAGTGTTACCCGGGTAGCAACCTTGTTGACGTGCTGTCCTCCGGGCCCCCGGGAACGGCTGAAGACTTCCCGCAAGTCATCCTCGACAAGCTCAAACCCTTCTTTAAAGGAACGGTGCATCCCTGATAGAGCATGCCTCATGAAACACCAAGGGCAATGTCAATCCACCCTCATCTGCATTCCTCGAAAACAGGGACTGAAAAGAACAACAAGTCTTTGACCTTTAAAAAGGAAAGGATTAAAACAATCTGCGATGAAATCTAATTCGGCACCTTGGGTGACCTTTCGTCCAGAAATCAAGGTCCTCGACTGCACTATACGCGATGGAGGACTCGTTAATAACCATCTCTTTGCTGACACCTTTGTCAAGTCTGTCTATGACACCTGTGTTGAAGCGGGAATTGACGCGATGGAAATAGGCTATAAAGGTTCTCAGAAGCTTTTTGCGCGTGACACATTTGGAGACTGGAAATTCTGCGATGAGGATGATATCCGTCGTATTGTAGGTGATAACGAGGCAGGCATTCAGCTGGCTGCCATGGCGGATGTCGGAAAAACCAACTATAAGACGGATATCCTTCCCAAAAAAGACAGTGTCCTCGATATCATTCGAGTTGCCACCTATGTCCACCAGATACCAGGTGCCATCGAGATGATCCAGGACGCCCACGACAAGGGCTATGAAACAACCTGCAATATCATGGCTATTTCAACAGTCAGCGATTCAGAAATTGATGCAGCACTTGAGGCGCTGGCGAAAACACCCGTTAAAACCATTGTTGTGGTTGACAGTTACGGAACCCTCTACCATGAGCAGGTCAGACATCTCGTTCAGAAATATCGCAAGGTCACCGAGGATATTGGAAAGGAAGTGGGCATCCATACACATAACAATCTCCAACTCGCCTTTGCCAACACCATTGAAGCCATCATCCAGGGAGCGAACCGGATCGATGCCACGATGTCCGGACTTGGACGCGGCGCCGGCAATTGCCCCATGGAGTTGCTCATCGGCTTTCTCAGGAACCCTAAATTCAAACTGCGCCCCATTCTGCAACTACTTCAAGACCATATTGTTCCCTTAAGAGAGGAAATTGAGTGGGGTCCCGTGATCCCCTATGCAGTCACAGGGATTCTTAACCAACATCCCAGGGCAGCCATCAAGGTACGTGACAGCGAGCAGAAGGATGCCTTTGTTCAGTTCTACGATAATTGCGTGGCCGACATATAAGAAGGAGACTTCAGATCGCATCCGCATCAAGCATTACTTTAAGTCACAAAAAAAACCGCCGGCGCATGCCGGCGGTTTTTTTGTGATTGGCTTTGAAGTGTATTTTTAAGGTTTACTCCACTCCAGCGGTTTCAGCGAGGCGAGCTTGCTCGGGAGACTCGTCGTGCAATCCACTGTGCTTGAATTGGTAATCGTGAGGGTCAATGGACTGAATTTTGTATTTCTTATTCAACTGATCCTGCTCCAGATCCACTTCCTGCCCCACTTTCTGGCCCATGAGAATTTTTGCCAGTGGAGACAGGTAACTGATGATACCTGCTTCTGGCTCCGAATCCCAGGCACCGAGAATCGTATACGTTTCTGTTGCCTGCGTTCCAAGGTCAATCACCGACACCAGGGTGCCTGGATTGACAGTATCTGTGTGTACACTGGAGAAGTCGGTACCACGTGCCCGTGTCAAATCCGATTCCAATTCAGATTTACGCTTCATGAGAAGCTTCTGCATCTCCTTGGCGGCCTTGTATTCGTGATTTTCCCGCAAGTCACCATAACTGCGAGCAATGGCAATTTCTTTCGAGTTTTCAGGAATTTTCTTCTGAACCAGCTCCGTGTATTCTCCACGACGACGCAGCAGGCTGTCCCAGGAAACAACCAACCCTCGATCTTCCGAAGCCGACTGTTCACCGGAAATCAAAGCCTGGATTGCCGGATAGCACTTCACGATCCGCCCCAACAGGGAGCGTTTGTCCATATCATCAAAACAGGAACTGAATTGCAATGCCCGGGTCAAGTCCTTGACCACCTCAAGATCGGCTGCCTCGATGAGTTCAGGGATTAAATCCTGATCGCCCATGATGAAGTCACTGAGTCGACTGGTCTTCTTTTCGTTAAATTGATCGCGCTCCATCGCGGTGATCATGGCTCTGAACACCTCTGGACCGAGGATATCGGCAAAGGTATCCGATCTGGATTTACCCAGCCATAACAACAGCTCACTGCTAGCCTGATGTTGATTTACCAGACGTGAAAGCGTTTGCTTGACGCTATCATGACGTTCCTGATCCATCAATAGCTGCACAACTTCCCCGACCAGTTTCATTTGAGACTGGTTGACCAAAGATTCAAAATCATTCATCCATGTTTCAGGATGGTGTTCCTTGTATGATCGCAGCGCACGCTTGTTACGAACCGCCGGCAGGGCATCCATGAATGCGGGCAAGTCCTCAACAAGGTCCCAAACCGCAAGATCCTCGATTTGGTTTTCATCCGCCTCGGCACGAAGTCCATCCCGCAGGTCATCGCGGGCAAAAATGGCATCCATGACCAGTTCTGGTTGATTTTTAAGGTAGTTTGGAATTTCAGCGTCCAGGATTTCCATGGATTCCTTGAAGGCTTCGGTCACATTCACCAAATCATCCTGACTCTTCAACACCTCTGAGGCAACGCTCAGCTTGGCCTTAAGCCCCCGAGCCTGCCGAAGATCTCCTAAAAGGCGTTCCTGCAGAGAAACAACCTCTTCGTTGTATTCAATGGGGTCAGATTTTTTGACAGGCACACGAAAGTGACCATCTTTTTTTAATTCCTTGCGCACGGCCTCCCACCACTTGCGCCAGTCGGTTTCAATGACTTCTGGTACAAGTGACTCCTGTATTTGCGCCACGGTGGCCTTTCCTCCAAAGCTGCGTAGCACCAATTTGATCAAATCCATGTGCTTGACGGCGGCCATTTCCCTGAGTCCATCCAGATCTGTGGACACTTTGACAAGCACGTGATCTTTGGCCAGTGGCGTCAGGTTCCTGGCGGCAAAGCCAAGATCCATCGAGTGGCCGGTTTTATCCGGAAAATCAATTAAGAACCTCAAGAACACGGTATCCACCGTTGTGATCTTGCCTAGGCCCCACGTCCGGTGGGTGCAATATCCGCTTTCTGTCAGTTGTTCCAGGGCATCCAGATCTTTGGCCCTGATCTTACCTGCTGAGGCCAGTTTTTCAAATTCCTCTCTCATAGTCCTCGTAAATAGCTCGCATCAAATAACGAAGAGACATTATTACTCAGCCATGACGGAAAAACCAAGACAAATTGCTGCCAAGGCTCTTTTTGAATGGGAATCGGGCAAGACCTTTGCGGAAACGATTCTCCACCGTTCGCTCAACGCGGCTAATCTCAAATCCATTGACCGGCATCTTGTGCAGGAACTTGTTTATGGAGTGATCAGGAATTTGATCCTGCTTGATACCTGGATTGACGAAAAAGCCAGACAACCCCCGGGGAAAACCAGAGCCAGAACCCTTCTGCGCCTGGGCCTTTACCAGATTGCATGCATGGACCGCATACCCGACCATGCCGCAGTCAATGAAACTGTCTCTACAGCACGCTCCCTCGGACTCCATTCACAGGCCGGATTTATCAATGCCATCTTGCGCGCCTTCTTGAGAGACAAGGAAATCCATCTTGGAAAACTAAGAGACTGGCAAACAAGCCAACCCCATCTTGCGTTTTCCCATCCCGAATGGCTGTATCGGAAATGGCAGAAGCAATTCGGTGCCGATGAAAGCATCCAGATCATGCAGTGGAACAACCGAATACCTGAAACATACGCACGCTGGAATCCTCTCCAAGGAGATTTGACAAAACTGGAAGCGCTTTGGGACAAGGAAGGCGTCACGAGAAAACCAATCACACTGCCATGGCTGGATTCCATGAAGGTATACAAAATCACGAATTTCCCCAAGAAGCCCGACGAATTGGAGAGTTTTAAAAAGGGGCTCTTTTATATTCAAGACCCGAGCACCCTTCTGTCGGTAAGCCGTTTAAAAACCTCGGCTCATGATGATGTCCTTGATTGGTGTGCCGCACCCGGCGGTAAAACATGTGCCATCGCCGCGACCATGCAGAACAAGGGATCCCTTCGTGCTACTGACACCGGACCGGGACGTTTAAGGCTTTTGAAAGAGAACATCCAACGTCTGGGGGTGAAAAACACCAAGATCAGCCTGAACCTATCCTCCGGAAAAACGGATACCGATGAAAAATTTGATGCCATTCTTGTCGATGCCCCTTGCTCAAACACAGGAGTGATGCGCCGACGCCTGGACGTGCGCTGGCGCTTGAATGAAGCGGCACTCAGGGACGGTCACGAAGCGCAGGTCGAGATTCTTCATCGTGCCAGCATGAAGCTCAAACCAGGTGGCAGGATCGTTTACAGCACCTGCAGCCTTGAATTCGAGGAAAATCAAGGCAGCATTCAGCACTTTCTCAAAACCCACCCAGGCTTTCGCTTGGACCATGAACAGCAACTCACCCCGTTTGTGGATGGCGTGGACGGCGCCTACGTTGCTGCCCTGATGGACACCTTGTGAATGACAGGCGCGGAAGCCTGAACCGGGGTGGGCTCAGTGCTCGATTCATCAACAACCCCCATTCAGTCGTCTACTGCCTGTCCGACAAGCAACCTGAATTTCCATGCCGTATCCTCACTTATTTCCTGAGTCTGCTTCATGAGAATGCCAATGAGCTGCTCCCTGGGGTCAGCAAAATACTGTGTATTGAAGTAACCGCCCCAGTCAAAGGTGCCGGGACTTCCCAACCCACCCACGGCCTCGCCTTCCTCGGTGACCACACCAAAGGCGAGCCCGTAGTACTTCTCCCGCCCCCCAAAAAGGTCGCCGGTCTGATTTTGCATGATGGCTTGAACCGTTGTACGGCTCAGAATGCGTGTGCCGTTGAGTTCGCCACCATTCAGGTAGGTTTGTAAGAAGGTGGCGTAGTCTTTGGCGGTGCTGCTCAATCCTGCTCCTCCGGAAAAAAAAGTACGAGCCCCCTTGATCGGATAGTCCGGGTCATAAAAAGTAACCGGGAAGCGCACCCATTTATTGTTCTCCTTTTTTTGTACGGAAACCAGACGGTCTGCCTTTGCGCTGGGCTGGTAGAAGGCCGTATCATGCATCCCCAGGGGTTCAAAAATCCGTTGATGCAAGAATGCTTCGAAACTCATTCCGGAGATAATCTCGATGAAGTATCCCAGCACATCAAGTCCCTCGCTGTAGGTGAATTTATCACCCGGATGATGATGCAAAGGCAATGTGGCTAACTTCCGGACACTGGCTTCAATGGTCACTGCCTTGGTAGTGAACAAATCCGTCACCCCGGCGGCTTGATACATTTTTCGAAAACGCGGATCTGCGTCAATCACTCCATAGCCCAAGCCGGACGTATGGGTAAGCAAATGCCGAATGGTAATCGGGGTCTTCGCAGGCTCAGTGGTCCATGTCATTTCCTCCTCGTTGAATGTCTTCAAGACCCCAGCATCCTTGAACTCAGGAATCCACCGTGCCACCGGATCATCCAATTTAAACCCTCCTTCTTCCCACAACATCATGACAGCAGTCGCCGTGATTGCCTTTGTTTGTGAGGCAATCCTGAAAATCTGATCCTTGCTCATGTTGCGGCCCGTGGTATTTTCAGCCATTCCATAGGCTTGGTGAAAAACAATTTTTCCATGGCGTGCAACCAAGGCAACCATCCCGGGAACATCTCCCTTTTCAACACTTTTACGGCAGAGCTGGTCAATGCGGGCCAGTCTTTCAGAAGACATTCCTGCAAGTTCAGGTGAAGCCGTTACCAGCGGTCTGGAATAGGATACAGCACTGTGGGTTTGAGCCGCGAGCAGCATGGACAAGCCCACCCAGAGGCACCCTGTCCACACCCATGCTGCCCTCTGCAGATACCTGCTCATATTGATGGAAAATCTGAAAGACATGCCACCATCGTAAAAACAAAACCCATAAAGGCAATGTAGAAGTCTCCCGTCTACCAGGCTATCCAACAACTCTGTCAAGACATGCATTGAGAACCTCGGCAAGGGCTTCCTGAAAGCCTGTTATCATTCGTCAGAATTCCACCGAAACAAGGTTGAACACCACATCCACTTGTGTTTGAATCCGATAGTATTTCTGAGTCACATGATTTGGCGTTGGAATTTCATACTGTTACCAGCTGCAAACACCCTGATGGAGACTGAATCCGTGGGTGACGCCTATATGCGTCCATCACCCCTGGTTGAAGCAGGGTGTGCAGGAATACCCAGCTATCCAATGGACGAGGTCACCCATAACGATCAGGAAACTCAGCCATACAACCGGGGCATCCAGTCAAGCCGGTCCAGATTACGAAGACCGACATCGTGGGGCGAGAAACAAGCCCTCTCTTCCAACCGGGCAAGCAACAACAGATATCAACCAGAACTTCCTGAAAAATCCATTACGCTGCAGGATATGAGGCACCTTTACATGACAAGCGTGAGTAAGGAGAATGAATACAGACAGGCACCGCACGCTGATACTTCGCCATACGAAACTTTATTTATCTGAAGAATTACTCGAGACGATCCAAAACCCATGAAAAAACTGAAGCAATACAAGACTATGGTTTACGGAACCATTAACACGCTCCTTTGCAGCGCATTCATCGGACACCTCTCCATGACTTGGCTTGCAGCACAACCCACCCCTCTCAAGAAAGACCTTCAAGGAAGCCTGAATGCGGCGGCAGCGATCGGAGAAAACACCGCCACGCCGGTCGATAGAATCAAGGCACCCGAGGGGTTCAATGTGGAACTGCTCTATTCGGTTCCAAGCAAGAAACACGGCTCCTGGGTTGCCCTTTGTGCGAATCAGCAAGGCACCATCTACGCGAGCGATCAATACGGAGGCTTGTATCGCTTCAACCCTCCCGCTCCAGGGCAATCTCTTTCTGATGCTGATATTCACAAGGTACCCGTGGATATCCGCGCCATCAACGGCATGGTATTCGTGGATGGGGACCTCTACGCAGGCGTCAACGACTATGAACGCAAGATTCAAAGCGGTTTCTATCGCATTACCGATACGGATGCGGACGGTGAACTTGACCAGGTGGAATTGTTGAAAAAGTTTCAATCACGTGGGGATCACGGGGTACATGCAGTTGTCCCCAGCCCTGACGGTAAATATTTTTACCTC
>JAAZXX010000549.1 GCA_014239995.1 Verrucomicrobiia bacterium | reverse complement strand
TGAGCGTATGCCAAGGCCTGAACCGGCACCTTTCCAGCTTGATTGTAATAAAGTTCATCGACGGTTTGAAAGTCACCTAAACCAGCTGTGATAGGGTGATCCACCTCAGTGATGTGTACATTGAATCTGCCATACGGATCATGGCCACTGGAAGCCTGATGGTCCCAGACACGTCGCACCATGCTTCGATAGGCTGGCCAATCCGATGATTCCGCACCAGGTAAGGAGGGATGAAAAGCTCCATTTGCAAAATGGATCACCGCCAAGCCACCGCCCTGTCGCACATAACTTTCCAGCCGATCCCTTGCCTTGGGGTTCCATCCGGGACGCTCCCAGTTACAGTAATTCATCACAAGAGCGTCATAGGCTGCTGGATCATTCTCTGTCAGCCATTGTTCAGGAGTCTCAGTCACATGAACTAGATTACGAGGATCCAGTTCAATGGCATGCATCAGGGCTGAGGTAGTCTGTTTCCAGTCATGGGCAGGATGGTGCTCACCCGTAAGAATCAACACCTTGAAACGTGGCTCGATTACGCTTTGGATACCTTGTTCGGGAATAGGTGCGCCGGCTGTCCAAACCACGGCGTTGAGCAGCATACGGCGAAAGCCCGGAATCCACCAACTCTCATGAAAATGTCCCCCGGTAAAACCAAAACCACGGGATCCATCATGACGTTCCACAGCCCAAGCAACCGTTTCAGACCCCTCCCCACCAGGTGGTTCCACCTTGAGAATGGCACGCACGCGGGTGTCGTTTTCTCGAAATCGCAGGTTGTAATAATACTCATCCTTCAATCGAAATGGCTGTACCCCCCTGAGCACCGGATGCTGGGGCGTCGCCAGGGTGACCGTATCTTCCCATGTCTGGATCCTTGAAAACCATTTGCGTGGTCCCGCACCTGTTTCATAATCAAAATAAGCTCCGTTCCATTCCGTCAAAGCCTCGTGATATCTGGATGGATGGAAGGTCGACCAGTGCAGAAGCATCAGGCCGCATCCACGCTTCATTTGACGTTCCAACCATTCAAAATGGTTCCCCATGTAAAAAGGATGCATATCCTCCCTTTGATCGCTACCATCAGAAACCAGTAGAATGGTATCCGTGCGTTCCAGTACAGAAGGATCTTTGGGCCATCCATGGTAATGGGCTGAGACATGCAGTTCCGGGGCATTGGGAGAGGTCTCAAGGCAATGTTTGATGAGAGTCACCGTTTTTTCGTATTCGTGTACGTCTTTGCCATGACCGGTGATAGGGCCTGCAATCAGGGTTATGTGGTACGATGATTTCGCCAACGCATCCATATCCCCCCATACAGTGAGAATCAAGCATACCACTGTAATGGGACTGACCAGACGCCAATAGGCTTGAATTAGGTATGGACGCATGTGGGATTGCATACTCAACTTTTTGTCGAAAAGGGTGGCAGATTGCCAGATGTTTGTTATTTCTTTTTTGTCTCGCGCAGGGCAAACAATATCTCATTTGCCTTAAGTACGAGCGGCGCATTTCCATTTTTAAGGTCTTGCACACTGGTCGTAACCTATTCCCGTTGTATCTGCTAGTTCTCCAGCCATGTCAGCAATCCGGCCATGGAGGAAGAACCGTTCACTGGCAGCGTCATGCATTTTTCAATAAAGAGTTATGGCAGCATCCAAACACAACTACGACGAGAGCAAAATAAAAACGCTATCTTCACTGGAGCATATCCGGCTGCGCACCGGTATGTACATCGGTCGCATTGGAGATGGCAGCCATTACGACGATGGAGCTTATATCCTGCTCAAGGAAGTCATCGATAACGCCATCGATGAGTATATCATGGGTTTTGGAAA
This sequence comes from Verrucomicrobiia bacterium, assembly GCA_014239995.1. Taxonomy (GTDB): domain Bacteria; phylum Verrucomicrobiota; class Verrucomicrobiia; order Limisphaerales; family AAA164-E04; genus AAA164-E04. The sequence goes on along the minus strand of JAAZXX010000549.1, from coordinate 1,330 downwards.
AGAGATCCATATTGAGATCAATGACAAGCAGGCCAGCGTCCGTGACTTTGGACGAGGCATCCCTCTGGGCAAGGTGATCGATTGTGTGTCCACCATCAACACGGGTGCCAAATACAATAATGAGGTATTTCAATTCAGCGTCGGGCTCAACGGCGTGGGAACCAAGGCGGTCAATGCACTTTCGGAGGCCTTTCTGGTCAAATCCCATCGCGATGGAAGCTATACCGTAGCGTCTTTTTCAAAAGGGAGTCTGAAGGATCATAAAAAAGGAAAATGCAAAGACGAGCCCAACGGCACCTACGTGGAATTTGTACCCGATGCCAGCATTTTCAAAAAACTACAGTTGCGATCTGACCTGATTGAAAGACGGCTCAAGCATTACAGTTTTCTAAATACTGGCCTCAAACTGATCTGCAATGGCCAAACCTTCTACTCACGACACGGGCTCCTGGATCTCATCAAGGAGGATGTAGGTGAGGAGGCCATTTATGCACCGCTGTATTTTAATTCCAAGACACTGGAGTTCTGCTTCACCCACAGCACGGGACGTTCAGGAGAAACTTTCTTTTCATTTGTCAACGGACAATACACCTCCGATGGAGGCACCCATCTGAGTGCTTTTCGTGAGGGTTTGCTTAAAGCCGTCAACGAGTATGCGAAAGGCAAATTTGACGGGGATGATGTCAGGGAATGCATGGTGGGCGCCGTGGCAATTCGACTGCAGGACCCGATGTTCGAGTCCCAGACCAAAAACAAGCTTGGGAACACTGAAATTCGCTCAACACTGGTCAGCCGGGTAAGGGAAGAATTACTTCATCTCCTTCACAAGGATAAAAAGGCAGCCGACGTGCTGCTTGCCAAAGTGGAAGATACACGCAAGTTGCGCAAGGAACTCATGGCAGTGAAAAAGCTTGCCCGCGAGCGAGCCAAAGCGGTCAGTCTCCGTATCCCGCAGCTCAAGGACTGCAAAAAGCATTTCAATAAAAGCAAAGACAAGGGGCATGATACCATGGTGTTTATCACAGAAGGTGTTTCAGCAGCCGGCTCGATCGTAAGCTGCCGTGACGTCAACACCCAAGCTATCTTCACCTTGAAGGGGAAACCCCTGAACGTCTGGGATCTCAAGCGTGATGTTGTCTACAAAAATGACGAGATGTACAACCTCATGTGCTGCCTTGGCATTGAAAACACAGTGGAGGACTTACGTTATGAAAAAGTTGTACTCGCAACTGATGCGGATGTGGATGGGCTGCATATTCGAAATTTAATGATTACTTATTTTTTCCGATTCTTCGATAGGCTTGTTCACGAGGGTCACCTCTACATCCTC
>JAAZXX010000548.1 GCA_014239995.1 Verrucomicrobiia bacterium | reverse complement strand
TCATGCACGAGATGATCATGTTCGATATCATGACAGCTAACAGGGACATCCGCATCTGGACCCTGCTGGAGGGACGTGACGCCATTATCGATGACAGCAACGTACCTCCTCCTGTGAAGGTTATCTCCAATGTGGGGGGAGGAAGCCCAAGTTCGAATGCCAAGAAAGAGGGGGATTTGACTTATCTCTCAGGTGAAGAGGGAATCTCCAGGATGACCGTGCCTGAAGGGTTTGAAATCAATCTGTTTGCCGACGAGAAACGCTTTCCAGAATTAGTAAATCCTGTCCAGGTTTCCGTCGATACTCATGGACGCCTCTGGGTGGCAGCCTGGAAAACCTATCCCAAATGGGAACCTCTCAAGGAAATGGACGATCGACTGCTGATCCTTCCCGATGCCGACCGTGATGGCGTTGCCGATACAGCGATCACATTTGCCAAGGTGCACAATCCCACTGGTTTCGAATTCTGGAATGGCGGCGTCCTTGTGGCCTCCCAGCCCAACATTATTTTCCTTAAAGATCACGATGGAGACGATGTTGCCGATGAAAGAGTGGTTTACCTTGAAGGGATTGGATCGGCTGATACCCATCATGCCGCCAATGCCTTTGTCTACGGTCCCGATGGTGCCATATACTGGCAGAGTGGCATTTTTCTGGTGAACAACATCGAACACCCATATACCCCATCGCTCAACACCGGGGCCTCAGGGATGTTTCGTTTCGACCCACGGCGCTATCACATCAGCTACCATGCCAATAACAGTCCAAATCCTCATGGAATCAGCTTTGATAAGTGGGGCTATCATTACGCTACCGATGGTACCGGTGGTCGCGCTTATCAGGTGCTGCCAGCGGAGAAGGGTTTCAAGATGCACAAATTACTCCAAATGCAGGTCCGTCCAGTACCGGCCAATGGCGTGATTTCCAGTGCCAACTTTCCAGCCTCCTATCAGGATGATTTCATGATCGCCAACACCATTGGATTTCTAGGCATCAAGCAATATCAACTTGGTCGGGATGATGACACAGGCAAGGTTTGGGGCGAGCCGTTGGGAGACCTGCTCAAGTCCGATGACAAAAATTTCCGGCCAAGTGACATTGAATTTGGTGCAGACGGGGCGCTTTATATTTCCGATTGGCACAACGTGATCATTGGGCATATGCAGCACAATGTACGTGACCCGAACCGTGATCATAAGCACGGACGGGTTTACCGTATGATTTACAAGGACCGGCCCCTTCAGGAAGCTGTGTCCATAGCGGGCGCTTCCCTGGATCAGTTGATGAAAAACCTTGAGCACCCGGTCGATGGAGTGCGATATCGTACCCGTATTGAACTCAGTGCACGCCCCACTGGGTTGGTGATTGAAGCTGTTGGTAAATGGATTTCTCAGTTTGATTCCTCTAATCCTGATCATGCACATTCCCTTTTGGAGGCCCTTTGGCTGCATCAACAGCACAACGTTCGCAATACAGACCTGCTCACACAATTGCTTCAATCGCCAGTGGCCCACGCGAGGAATGCGGCACAGACCGTCCAGCATCATTGGTATGGGATGGAACAAGCCCCTCCAACGCTTGCCGCGACAGAGGCTCTGGTCGCACCAGGAAAAGTATCGGGTGTGATTTCCCGTTCTGAAGAACTGGTGGAGGTGCGTATTGGAACCATTCCTGAAAAGATGCAATACGACGTCAAGGTCTTCGAAGTCAAAATGGGGGCCAGAGTCAAGGTGACCTTCGTTAATCACGACTTCATGCCTCACAATATCGTGTTTGCGCAGCCCAAGTCCGCCGATGAAGTGGGAATGGCAGCGATCCAACTCGGAGCAGATGGTTTCTCCAAGCAGTTTGTGCCAGAGAGTGAAAAAATCCTGATCGCCTCGAAATTGCTCCAAAACAAGCAGGAAGAACTTCTGGAATTCAAGGCGCCAGATACAGTGGGCGATTACGACTTTCTGTGCACCTTTCCCGGCCATCATCTCCTCATGCGGGGAGTCATGAAGGTGGTTCCTTGAAGCTAGGACTCATCCGGTTTAAAGACCTTCGGTTCGGTCATATACCTTTTATGAGTGTCATCTCAGAGCCTAGGTTTTTGTTTACATGGACCTTACTTTTGGCAGGTGTCGACCCGACTGGGCAGGGGCTCTGGGCCAGGAGTTGCTTTTTATGGCCTTCGCTGGCAGGTTTGACTCAGTGTCATGAGTGAGACAAAAGAGACCGCAAGTAATGTGTTGGGAGGCGTCCTGTTACACTGTTGCAGCGATCCAGCCACAGGCTATTATCGTAACGGTAAATGCCATACTGGCCCTGGTGATTATGGTCTCCATGTGGTTTGTGTGGAGATGACTGACGCTTTCCTCGCCTTTGGAAAAGCGCGTGGCAACGATCTGATTACCCCCAACCCAAGATTCCAATTTCCAGGTCTCAAGGCTGGGGACCATTGGTGCGTATGTCTAAATCGTTGGTTGGAGGCCTTGCAAGCGGGTTGTCCTCCCCCTGTCCTGTTGAAGGCTACACATATCTCTGCCCTTGAGTTTGTTGATCTTGAACAACTCCGCAAATATGCCATTGACGGAAAGGACACTTCCGCATGACTCGGCAAACATTTGCGAAATGGTTGATACTGTTGTTTCCATTGCTTCTGCTGCTTGTTTTTTCCTTGGCTGAGAAATTCGGGGTGCGGTTGATTTCGATTTTCACCAAATAGTTCTCATGATTTGCCAGACAGAGGTTCTTTCGAGCCCTTTGACATGAATTGATGATGTGGCCATTTACTACCAGTTGGGCCAGAGGAATTCCCAGTCATATTCGGAATCCCTCCATTGTGACTGGTGCATATCCTTGTTCAGTAGATACTGAACGATAAAGCCCCTCAGACTGATGAACTGAATCATCTGGGTGACGGATTGTTCAAAGTTCTTGATGGTGTTCGTTGTTTTACCAGGGGCGTTCAGTGCATATGGATGCACCACCTTGTAATGAGCCGCAAGCCTTTCAAGCATGCGTTCCGTGTGCCACACATTGGACAGAATCTCAATTATGGCCTCACGGTATTGTCTCCTTCCTGTTGCTGTCAGCAGGAGGGCTCTTCCCAATATGCCCTCCTGCTGATATTCAAAGGGGTTTTGCATCATGTCCTCGAATGTTTGATCTGCGCCGTGCGGAAGATAAT
>JAAZXX010000547.1 GCA_014239995.1 Verrucomicrobiia bacterium | reverse complement strand
CATGGGAAACAAGCATCGCAGGATTCTCTGGAGCCCAATCCCAGGTCCGGAGGAGATCCAGGTCGATGGCATCCCAATCTGCCTCCCCCGGCATTTCAGGTAATTCCGGGAAGTTCACTGGTACGATGAACGGGGCTCGTATCTGCTTGATAAGGTCAGGTCGCCGCCATTCCTGTCCGGAGGCTACCAGTGTATACCGTATGCCAAACTCATCAGCGATCCTCGAGGCACGTGTTGCCATCAGCACGCTCCCCGGCTCGATCAGCGCGCTTTGGGTGCCTTGAAGTAAAGGTTTCAGGGATTCCAGTGAGGGGTGGTATGTGTGATTTGTCCCACCTTTTCTGGGGCGGTGATAGTCCTGTGTATCGATGAAGGTTTGTCGAATAGCACTGATGACGCCCATCAGGGATCGGGGAAACGCATCAGGTGCAGACGTTCTGCTGTCAAAAGCGATATGCTGGAAACGTCCGGTGTGCTGGACGAGTGCGTTTGGGGTATCCTCTGCAGTGAGAACCACGGCTCCGGTGCCACGTATGATGCCCTTGGAAGGACTCAAATGCACAGCGGTAAAGCCCTGTTCCCGCCATTCCTTGCGTAAATCACTGTTGAGATGCCAATCATCCAGGACCTTATACTCGGGGCTGATCGAGGTCAGGGACGCACCGGGTCCCTGACTGCCAGGATCATCCTTGCCCCCGGGTGATCCGAAAAAATCCCAATCCCCTGTGGCCCTGTGGTGAGCCTGGGTATGGTCGCTTGTGCGTGTCGGAGATGCCGGGGATCCATCCCTGGACACCAGACAATAGGGATCGATGAATCCCGGATAAATGGTATGGCCTTTCATGTCCCATACGCGGGATCCCGCGGGGATAATTGGGTTTGACGAGATAGAGACCACCTTGCCTTCAGCAATGACAAGCACGGCGTCGTCCATGCTGAGTGTTGGCGAGACAATCACCCGTGCACCCTGAAATACATGATAACCCAACGGTGTCGGGACATGTCCCGGAGCCTTGATCGCAGGTTGCGCGCTGGGAGTCTCAAGGGAAAGAACTGCAATGAAAACAGACAGGGAAATGAAGAAACCTCTCGAACAAGGGATCGCTGGCATGGCAATAGCATTCCGTTTCATGAATAAGACCTATTATGGAAGATGACCGTGTCAAACTCCAGATGTTTTCAAGCCCAGCAGTGGCCAGGTAAGGGGAGGGACGCATCCTGATGGCAAAACAACAGGCTGTATGAACTATTGCATCGTGCAGTTAAGCAAAGGATCTGAAAATTAATCCGTATACGACCTCAACAGACTGTGCCAGATGCTGTTACACATGCCTGATTGCCTGTGAAAGATCCTCCAAAAGGTCCTCAGGATCTTCCAGGCCAACGGAAATGCGCATGTCCCCGAGGGAGATCCCCAAGTCCTTGAATCGCTCAGGGGGTAATTCCTTGAGGTAACTGATGGCAGGTGCATAAATCAGACTTTCATGCCCACCCCAGCTTACGCCAATCTGAAAATATTGCAGTGCATTGAAGCATCGCTTGATGGACGGAAGATGTTCCGTATCAAGGCGGAAACTTAGCAAGCCGGTGAAACCGCTCATTTGACGACAGGCCAATTCATGTTGAGGATGGCTCTTGAGACCGGGGTAATGCACCTCTCTTACCTTGGGATGTTGCTCGAGAAACGTTGCCACGGACTGGGCATTTTTCTGGTGGCGCTCCAGTCGCATGCTCAGCGTCCGGAGTGAGCGGGTAACGAGCCAGGAAGTCCATGGAGAGGCAATTCCACCGAAGAGTTCGCCTTCATGAACGATGATATCCTTTATCCGTTCACTGGATCCGATGATCACGCCAGCCACGACATCAGAATGTCCTCCAATATATTTTGAGACCGAATGAACTTCCAGGTCGATGCCCATGTCCATGGGTTTCTGAAAGATGGGCGTGGCCCAGGTATTGTCAATCAACGTGGTGATCCGTCTGGACTTCGCCAGCGCTGCCACCTTGGAAATGTCTTGCAACGAAAAAACCGCTGAAGAAGGGCTTTCAAGTACGATCAGCCTGGTCTTTGCCGTGATGGCCTGCTCAAATTCCTCCAGGCTTGTGCCCGTAACAAAGGTCGTCACCACCTCCATTTTCTTTCGGAGGTAGGTGTTGAGAAAATTGTTACTTGGGCCGTATATGTTTTTGACAGCAATCACGTGATCGCCAGGCTCGACCACATGAAAGATGGCTGCGGACATGGCTGCCATCCCGGATGACGTCAGGTGTGCCTGTATGTCCGTTCGGGAGGTGCTGGCCAGGGCGGCAATTTTCTGTTCGGCGACCCTTGTGGTCGGGTTCATCAAGCGGGTGTAGATGGGGCGCTGAGTGCGGGTTTCAAAGGCGGCGTCAATGTCGTCCCAATTCTCAAAAGTGAAAAGTGAATTCTGGAAAACAGGAGGTACCACGGCTCCGTCATAACGGGATCGGTTTTCACCCAGGTGGGCCATTTGAGTTTCGGTGGATGTCTTTCTGGGTTCTTTCATGCCTTCTCTATCTCGTGGTAAAAACAGCCAACGCCCAGGATAGCGATCCCAGGGGCGATCAGCAGATTCAAGAGCGACAAGAACTGCCAGTGCCAGTAATCTGCCCATGGTACTCCCAACGTGGCCACCATGAACACAGCAGTGGATGTCCATGGTAACATGCTTTCAATCATCGTACCATAATCCTCAAGTGATCTGGACAGGACTTTTCGTGGGATCTTCAAGTTATCGAAACGGCTTTTGAATGCGTCTCCCACAATGAAGCTCGTGGCATACTGGTTGGATGTCAGGGCATTGGTCAGCCCGCTTGCCGCCAGTGCAGAAAGGATGGTAGCCGACCGGGTTTTGGCGAAGGCAAACAAGCGGGTCACTACCCTGGGCATGGCATTGATGGTATCCATGGATCCGATGAAAAAGAACACCAGAAAAGCCACGAAAATGGCCTGGCTCATGGAATAGAGGCCGCCCCTGTTCACCAGTGCAATGGTCTGGGAGGGCAGGTCGCTGGCCCATGGGGCCATGGAGTTATTGAATCCAGTTGAGATCGCATTGGACACATCGGCAATCGTGAAACGCTGGAAAATAAGTGCCAATACCAGGGCTGAGCCCACGGAGCTCATCAGGGTTGGAATGGTGGCATGCTTGCG
>JAAZXX010000546.1 GCA_014239995.1 Verrucomicrobiia bacterium | reverse complement strand
CAAAAAAGTATTGGAATAATAATGCTCAGGATGACCCTGTCTAATGTGGGGACATCGGTCAAAAACGGGAGGGAAACCATGGAGGAATCCAAGCGAAGTCAAATCTTGCTGGTCAGTTACAAACCGCTAGAAGTTTTGGAATGCCTCGCGCGTGTGTGGATGTTCCAGCATCCTCCAGCGCCAATGCGGTCAGAACGCAAAAGCACGCACCACTGGTGCATGTCTTTCCTCACCAGAGACAGGGGCAGCGGGTGGCACCGTTTCTGCGCATTTCACCGTCTGATTGCAGCAAGCAATCGGTAGCGTGAATTTGATTTATCAGGGCATACTTTGATTGTCGGTTACCACTAACATCGAGCAATCGAACCCTCTCACTCTGACGGAGGTCATTTACCCGATTTGACCACACGATGCAATACACAGAGTGAGGGGGTTTTCTTTGCCAAAATCACCTTAAGCATGGCAGGTTGGTAGATGTGAGACATGCTCATTTCCTCAGCGATGAAGTCTTCCAAGGTGTGCTTTGGAACTTCAGGAACCATGGTCAACAACTATCCGAATGTGATGTTGAAAACAAGCTGGGCGTGGACACACTTCGTGGGCGTTTGCAGGGGAATTGAAACAAAAACAGTTCGGATGAACTTTCCTATGCCTGATGGGGTTCAATGATGAGCCGAAGTTTCAAATAAGACATCAAATTTGAAATATTCCAGACTTTGCCTATACTCGATTCAGGGTAGTTCATTGGGTTTGCAGTCCTTGGAAATGACATAAGCCGCTAAAAAAGAAATGCATACAAATGGATTAAGCGATCGGATGCGAACCGGTTGACTACGGTCTTCAAAAACCTTAAGAGCCGCTCAATTCATTTCTGCTGTGTTCGATTCGCAGCCTCTCCGTTACAGGAAAAATTATGACCCATTTCACCCGATGGGATCGTTTAGAGAATAAGGACCAGAAATACTTCCAAAAAGCAGCAAACCGTATCATGAAAATTCAATTAAACCTAGTCACTGTTTTCCTGGCTTTGTTTGGTGTTTTTACCAAACAGACCTCCACTGCCCAGAGCCCCATTCCCCATCCTGCTTATGAAGCATTAAAAGGACTACAGCCCTTTATTGGAAACTGGGCTGGCGAATTTGAGGCAGAAGGGGTCTTTGAAGGATTGGAGAAAGGTAGAATGATTTCAGCTACTCGACGCGTTAAATGGATTCTGCACAAAACGGCTGTTCAACTTACCTGGGACGCAAAATATAAAGATGATGGAAAGCCGTATTATTTTGGTAAGGGTACCATTACACTTGATCCACTTAGTAAGAAACTTCACTGGAATTCCATCGGCTACGACGGGAATGTCTATTGGACTGGAAAGGGAGTCGTGGAATTAAGAGACAAGGTGCTGCATTTTGATTTGGATGAGAATACGATCAATAAAACGAATAACAAACTGCAGACAACCATGCGCAAACCTGATAGGAAGACACTTCTCACTCAGCATAAGAACCTTGTGATCAACGGTAAGAAGATCGGTGATTTAAAGGAAATCAAAATGACAAGAGTGCCAAGCAGGAAATCAGGAAAAAGAACTAATTATAAAAATGTACCTTGGGATTGGCTTTTAGGTCACTGGAGTATTGATAATAGCGACGGAACAAAGACCAAGGTACATTGGTGGCAACCGGACCCAGAATCGGATTACTTAATTGGCAAATGGGAACATGAAGATGGAACATGGCAAATGGAGATTGTAGGTTGGCGTGAAGATACACAAACCTTGTCGGCTCTTCACCATGGTTCAAACGGTCTGTATGTAGAATCGAGTTTTACTGAATTCTTGGGACGTAGGAAAATGAAAGGTTCATTCAGGCGCAGGGAGGGAAGCGGTAAGATAGTGCGTGGATCCATTGAGATTCACCGAGTAAGGGATGATCTGGTGCACACGCGTCTTGTTCACTCAGACGGGACAATAGTAACAGAAAAAATGACCCAGGTAAGTGCCCAGTAAGCTCAGGGGGTAAACTGCGTTTCAACGCCAATCCCTCGCGTCATTGTTTTGTAATGGAATCCTTCGATGCTTCAGGTACAATCATGGGATCACGTACAGGGAAAGGAAGGCTGGTCAACCAAACAAATTTTTGAAGCATCGTTGCATCGCAGCGTTTCAGCAACCGATCTCAAAGCACAAAAAACAACATGCCCATCATTCTTTCACCCATCACGCGGCGTGCATTTCTTCACGGTTCGATCGCCTATGGCAGCATGGCGATGATGACGTCGAAGGCGTTTGCAACTGCGAGTAGCGATCATGCTGGAGTGGACACAAACCGAGTGGCATTGCTTGCAGACACACACATCAGCGCCCAACCCAATCGTGTTTACCCGGGGACGAAGTGGCCTGGTTCACCCGTCAGGGAGTCCGAGCATGAAAGTGTTCATATAGCGAACTGTCTGGTTCAAACCGTCAAGTCCGTTATCGCACTCAATCCTCGCCCCGCTTTGTTGATTGTCAACGGTGATTGTACTTTTGGTCAGGGCAGTGAAGCGGAGTATGAACAGTTCCTCAAACTTGTGGAACCATTGCGTGCTGCTGGAATTACCGTTTACGTGACCATTGGTAATCATGATCATCGTCAGAACCTTTGGAAACAGATCCCCTGGTTGAAGAAAGAACACATGGGTATTCAAGCGGGTGTGATTGAATTGTCGCACGCAAACTTCATATTGCTTGATTCAGGAAACGGAGCTCTGGGGGATACACAATTGAACTGGTTGGCCAGTCAACTCGACGCACGACCGGATAAACCAGCCCTCATCTTCAGCCACTACAACCCGTATCCCAACCGCGGCGTGCGGCCCATTCATGGCATGCGTGACGGGACCTTGTTATTGAAAATTCTCGATGAACGAAAGCATGCCAAAGGCTATTTCTATGGTCATACCCATGAGTGGCAGCATGATCAACGGGACCAACTCCAACTCATCAATCAACCGGCTGTCAGTTATTATTTCGGCAAAGGCCATGCTCATGGTTGGATCGATATGAAACTTACTGAAGTTTCCGCTGATCTTGAGTTACGCTGCATCAATCGCAATCATCCTCAACACGGTGACCGGAGACAGGTCAGTTTGAAAAATATGTGATCATAGGGCGATCATGGGTGGCCATGGTTTGGCAACC
>JAAZXX010000545.1 GCA_014239995.1 Verrucomicrobiia bacterium | reverse complement strand
GTGTTAAGTCGTCAGGGCCATGAAATCGCCCTGACGGAGGCCCTGAGCCTTCTGCATGGTGAAATGGTGACCAATCTCGATGAAAACAGAATACAACTTGCCGACCAGTCCAGTCGCCTGGAGCACCTGATGGAAGCATCCAGCGATCTGAACATTGCAATTGAAATCATGGTCGAGGAAGTTACAAACCTTGCCATCAGACTCGAGCAGCTTTCCAACGATTTCTCTGGCTTGGATGAGCAACAAACCAGCATGCAGGAAGGTTCTGATGCACTGGATTAGCCAGATGCCAGGTTATGTGGAAGGATGTCGGGCAGGGGGGGCTCTCCCAGAAAGTTGTAACCAACACCGGATGATCAACGTCTCACCTTGGACGTTCACCAGAACGATGCAGAGGACACCTTGGAAATCATGAACATCAGGACATCATGCGACCCTGCACGAGAGCAACGGACACAAGGTTCGGTGCTGATCGTAGTCATGTGGGTTGCATTGGGACTGGTGACAGTGACCCTTTATTTTGCCCATTCGATGTATTTTGAGTTCAAGGCGGCACAAAACAATTACGAAGGCACTCAGGCCAGGCATGCCGTTGAAGGGGCCTTGCGTTATGCCGTCTATCTCCTTGCCAATCAGGAGGAATCAGGGGCCTTGCCTGATCCTGAGACCTATATTGCCGAGAGAGGTGAGGTAGGGGAAGCTACCTTCTGGTTTCTTGGACGGGACGATTTAAACAACACCACAACCTTGCCTTTTTTCTCGATTGCCGATGAGGGAGCCAAGCTCAACTTAAACCTCGCTACCCAGGAAATGCTGGAGCTTCTTCCCAGCATGCCGCTTGATTTTGCCGCTGCCATCGTTGACTGGCGGGATGAGGATGAGGAGGCCTCTGAAGGAGGGGGTGCCGAGTCGGATGTCTATGCACGCCTGAATCCTTCTCGACTGGTCAAGAATGCACCTTTTGACAGCGTAGATGAACTTATGCTTGTCCATGGTGCGGACCCTCAGGTGGTCTATGGAGAGGATGCCAACATGAACGGGTTGCTGGACCCCAACGAAAACGACGGAGATCGTACTCCTCCGGTGGATGATGCCGATGGCATCCTTGACTTCGGACTGGTGGAATACCTGACCGTTTACGGTGCCATGCCGCAAGAGGAGGGTCAGGATTCTGATAGTCCCAACAACGATTCGGAAGATCAGCAGACACTCATGGTCAATGTGAACTCTGCCAGTGCGGCTGTGCTTGCCTGCCTTCCGGGGATGGACGATCAAAAAGCGCAGCAAATCGTTGCCTACCGAAACAGCCTTACAGGATTGGGGGTTGATACGGAATGGGTCAATGAGGCATTGGAGGAGGAGAACTTTTCCCAGACAGAACCTTATCTCACGGGTGCCGCTTCCCACTACAGGATTGATGTCGCTGCAGTCGGAAGGCAGGGCAAGGGTTTTCGTAGGACGCAGTTCGTCGTGGACATGACCGGCGAGGAGCCCTTGATCGTTCATCGGAAAGACCTGGAGCGACGAGGCTGGGCACTGGGTCAAAGCCTGCGCGAACAATTGAACTATGATTTTCAACAGCAAGGTCAAAGATAATGGGGTGGAGACAAGGTAAACCTGCCAGCGTGGTAAGTCTGGACTGGCAGCACGATACACTTCAGTTTGAGAGTGTGCGCAAGGCCGGGCAGGGGTGCCGTTCTGTGACACAGGGTTCCATGGTGCTTCCTGAGAATGTCTTTGAAGAAGATGCGGAAACCCTTGGGGCTGCGCTGCGGACAAAGCTGGATGCCGCAGGGATCAAGGAGAAGGGAGCCATTTGCTCCCTTCCCATCGCCTGGTTGTTTGGGGTGCGAACCGAGGTCCCTCAATTGAGTGGGGAAGATCTTGAGTTTTTCTTCCAGACACAGGCTGAGCGTGCCTTTCCCTTACCTCTGGATGAACTGTGCATTTCCAGATCGCAATTTACTTCTTCTGAAGGAAAGCAACACGCTTTCATTATGGCCATCGCGGTGCATCGACTCGATCACCTTAGTCGGGTAATGCAAGCCGCCGGATTACAACCTCTGAGCTGGTCTCTCAGTTCCGCCAGTCCCTCGTTTCTCCAATCTCTTCCGGAGAAAAATGCCCTTTGTATATGTTCAAAACCCCATGGGTTCGATTTGATCGTGGTGCTTGGGCAGCGCCTCGCATTGGCTCGGTCCCTGAGCGAGACTGACAGTTCCGGGCAGATCGCCCGTGAGGTCAAGATCAGTATTGGGGAGTTGGATGCTGATATTCAGGTTTCCGTCGATGCCTTCTACCATTGTGCTGAAGTGGATGTTGATGAGGGGGCAATTCCGGAAATAACCAAGACCTTTGATGGTTTGGCCAAGCGATTGGACCTGGAATACAAATCTGTTTCCAGGAAACAAACGGCTGCCCTGGATCTGGGGTCCTATTTTCTCCTGGATCGACCCAATCCCTTTGAATTCCTGCCTCCCAAAGTCAGTCCCTTTGAAGAGTGGACCCAAACATTTTCTACAGGCCGTAACAAATGGTTGGGAACTGCCACGGTTGCTGTTGTGTTTACCCTGTGCCTTTTGTTTTTCTGGAAGAGTCAAACCCTCAAGGGGCTTGAGGAGGAGTGGTTGGCGATGGAGGAGCAGGTGGGTGAACTGGAGGGATTGCAGGAGCGTATCCGGCTCTATCGTCCATGGTATGACGAAAGCATCCCGAGCCTGAAGCTTATTCAACACCTCACTCAGGCCTTTCCGGAACAAGGCGAGGTCTGGGTCAGGGAGCTTGAAATTCGAGATGCTTCTACAGTGGTATGCTCCGGGTTTGCGCGCAATCAACGTGCCTGGCTTGATATGTTTGAAAAACTTCGCATGTCTCCACAAGTAAAGGACTTGACACTGGGCTACCTTCGCGAGGACAAGCAGCAGGAGTTTTCTTTTCAATACCGTTGGGAGGCCAAGCCATGAACAAAGTAAGCCGGGAGAAAAAACTTTTGATCGTGGCTGTGTCTGCGGTGGTGATCCTTTTTGGAGATAAATTTCTGGTTAGCCCGATGTTGGGGGCCTGGGAAAATCGTTCTAACCAGATTCTGGAACTTGAAAAAAAATTGGTTCGTGGTCGGGCCCGCATGAAAAGGGAATCGAACATACGGCGTCAATGGATGTCCATGTGGCAGGGGGGGAT
>JAAZXX010000544.1:2764-3187 GCA_014239995.1 Verrucomicrobiia bacterium | reverse complement strand
GTTTTTACATCCATCGTCCACTACTATTACAAGGGATTGTTTTCGTCAGTTGGACAATGCCTTGCCATCAAAAGGACTATTCTTGATATATTGCCAATGAAATTGTCTAAAATGGTAAACATGTGTTTCCGTGGCTCCTGTTTCTTCGAACAATGAAAACTGACATGTGAATGTGGGTTGAGTCAATGCCTGGAACAAACCGGGTTGGGACTTACTGAGCTTTCTAAGCAACGCATCGATTGTGGATGAAATAAGGCGAATGGTTTGATCCATATACGGGATGGGAATTACTGACTGTCTTTTCTTTGGAAAAGGCATACTTGGATATGCTGTTCGTATGGGTGTATATTCCCGTTTTTCCGAGTCAAAATGGGGGCATGGCAGTCGAAAGAAATGCGTGTGTGGAACAAATGCCGATTTCTT
>JAAZXX010000544.1:0-2754 GCA_014239995.1 Verrucomicrobiia bacterium | reverse complement strand
ATAGATTTCGTATGAAAACGCGCGCCTCATCCCTCCACTCAATAAGCGTGGATTCGGCCTTGGACCAGTCAAAGGAAGTGGAGAGAAACTGCTTCAATATATTTTCGATACGCGATTCCTCCAAGTCTGCCTGATGGAAACAAGATACGCCAAAACCCAGGTTGACCATGAGTTCCTCCAGTTTTGTCCGTGAATCTTGATGTCGTGTGTTCATGTCCAGAGCCAAAACAGGAGTACGGTTTAAGACACAAAAAATGGTCGCATGCATTCGCTCGGTTATGCAAAAATGGAATTTGCGTGGCATCCACGCCCACTCCATTGGAGTTAACCCAAGTGGCAACAGGTCTGATGTCGGAAGTCCCTGAAAAGGGCCCGTTGTGACTACGGAAAAACCGCGCCGTTTGAGAGCGTCAACAACCGCAAGACTCAATGGGGATTCTTTCATGATGACCAAAACAGTTTTTTCTTTTCCCCGCTTGGTTGCATATTGCAGTTTTTCCTCTGCTGATGCGCCATTGAACTTTTCCAGAAGATTAAAAGCGAGTGTTGGATCTGGCACAACGCATGAACGACTAGTCAAGTTAGTCGATAAGGAGCAGACCAAATCAAGTGTGCGCTTGTCCCGAACACTGATGGCTTTGAAACCGTCGAGAATGGATGCCATTTGTCTGCGATGTGAACGCGGGATATCTGCAGGGCGAAGATTCCCACAGGATGCCGCGTAAGCGAACCTGTTTTGATTTGCGCTTGCATCCGGCCAGTAAACATTCGGAAAGGCGGGATGAAAGGGTTCAATTTGCCTCGGCAAAATGCCATTCCCAAGCAAACGTCGAAACCGACCCGTATATTTCAAGGACCAAACGACGTCACTTCCTACGACAATGGCGTCAAAATGCTCCTGACAAAACTTGAACACCTTCTTCTGGTCATCATCCCTGAAGCGTGTTCGGGAGAGAGGTAACCAGTGATCAATAGCAGATTGTAATGCTTTTTTTCGAGCATCGTCTGGAGGACCGTAGATGACGGATTTTTTAGGATAGCGTTGATCAATAATTGAGACTTCAACATCCGTGAGCGTTTCTTTCAATAAGCAAGAGAGTGCCATCGATTGAAGAATAGCTCCCTCGTTGTATCCGTAATGGAGGGTTAAAATTCCTATGCGCATGGTTGTTAGTCTATTCAATATACTGCAGGACCTCGGTCAGAGGTCTTCTTGCTGAGCAGGCCACCTGACAGTGCTCGGGAGGATATCCTGCTGCCAGGAGGCAAACGATATTCTCAGAATCCGGAATCCCTGCGATTTGGCGCAACTCAAGATCTCTCTCTTTTTCCACACTCCAGTTTAAGCAGCATGTCGCTATTCCTTGGTCCTGAAGACCATAAATCAAGGTCATTAAAAAAAGTCCACCGTCGATCCAACACTGGTTCCTCTCTCCAATGGAGAGGAAATGGGACAGGGATGAGGTTACGATGAAAACAAGAGGAACTTGGTGACCGAAACCCCGGTTGCCCTGCTGGCAGGATAGAATCTCCTTGATACGGTCTTGGCGTTTACAAACATGGACACGGTTGGATTGACGGTTACAAACAGAGGGAGCCGTTTGTGCCATGCGTACGGCCTTTTCGATGAGTCCAATACTGATTTCTTTATCGGCAAACTGCCTGACGCTATGACGTCTTTTGGCAAAGGAAGCAAAACTGAAATGTTTGTCGGAATCCATGTCGAAGCCATGAAAAGGAATGGTTCCACCGGGAAGTCCTATCGCATCTTTCTTCAGGTGTTTCTGAATTGCGTCCAGAGCAGTTTGAATTTTTTCTCCTTGAGGATCATTTTGTTCCATTGCCCCTTTGTATTGGGCAATCGAGCATATCGCAGAGTAAATAAACGGATGGTTTCCGTGATTCTTCGCGTAACTCAACAGCTCAAAGAGTAATTTTTCTAGTTTATCTTTTCCAAAACCAGGTCGTGAATGAGGAAGTGAAAGTCCTTTTTCGATGCTATGATAAAGCATCACAATATACGCCAGTTGGGATTGATTGCTTGGAAGGCGACGTTCGGGATCTGCATGTTTTCGAAAGCGTTTTAAATCATACAGGTAGTTTTCGAACAGTCGGAACAGAAACTGAATCTTTTTTTGACTCGATTTGGCAATTTTTATCACCCACATAGAGCATGAATCAGTGGTTTGCTTGTTGGATGTAAAACATCAGGAACGCACACTCTGGACCATCCTTAAACCAGAATAATGCTGCAATATTTTTCCGTTTTTGCCTTTGAATGAACTTAAGGATCTTGAAGTCATGATAAATGGCTGTTGAAGGTGTATCCATGAAATAAGTTGTAGAATAACGGTGTATGCGTTTGCATCCCAGCACTTGATTCATTGGCACTGCTGGTTTGTATCAACTATTCAAGCCAGGTTTGAAGCACCTTGGCGATTTGCCTCGAAAAGTTCCATTTGTTCCAAGTGTTTGCTGAAAGTGTCAGCAGATTGCCAAGCGCTGCAAGTTTGAAAATAATGGACAGGATCAAGTAAGTGGGAATAAAGACAAGCATTACCACGCACATCTCACTGAACATGGAGAAATTCTCCATATTTGAAAACCAATAACTCAATACAGAAGATACGGTGGCAATGGCCATTGGTCCAAAAATAGCCGTACACTGCTTCAAGAAGCCGATAGGGATGAAGCGCCTGATGACGAACACCAAGATTAAAACCATGATCAGGTTTGCGAGCCCCATTCCAATAA
>JAAZXX010000543.1 GCA_014239995.1 Verrucomicrobiia bacterium | reverse complement strand
ATGAGTCTCTCTATCTGATTTTCACTTAATCCCTACAGTGTGGAGGATTGAAACAGGGATTCCTCTAAATTTAAAATCCGAGCAATGAACTCCATCGGGCCACTGAACCCCCGACTTTCTTCCACATCTTTTGATGGGACCACGTTACGGACCTTCTCCATGGCAGCACCGGAAAGCAGTTTTGCACTTTGCTCAGCCAGGTTTTGATAAATGGTAACAATCGTGTCATCCATGGATTCCAGGAAGGATGAAACCTGGCGTGTTGTTTCCAATTCGCCACGAAGCATGGTAAGGCCATTGACGGCATCCTGGAAAATGACCGCCAACGCGGAGACGGTCCGGGCATCAAGCTGATGATCCATCAGAAGAGCACTCCACACCTGATGCATGCGCCCCATATCGCCAAAACGCCTGAGGGCATTCGTTCGAAGCTGACGATCCTCGTTCAACCCACCTGCCCCACCAAACCAAAATCTGCTCCTCCGGGTTCGGTGGTTTTCCCGATATGCCTCGCCTGATTGATAGGCATCAGGATGGACCATGAAGAAATGGAACAATGGCAGGTATTCCGTGTGGATCTCGTCCGTAAAATAGACAGAATAAGACGGTCGCAGCTCGTTCGGATGGGGCTGCGTATGCACCGCACCATCTGTCCCGGTCGCGCGTATCCTGAAACGAAGAATGCAGTTTGGGTCCAGACCTCCTAATTCCCCTGCAAACTGATTTCCATCGACACGCTCCATCAGTTGCACGTGTTCCTCTCCCACCTTCCCAGGTGTGATGACTTCGGAAACGAGTTCAACTTGCATCGTAGTGCCTGTCAACATTGCCTTCACCTTAACAGGAGTGCCTGGAGACCGAATGGTTTTACCAAAGCGCACTTCATCGATCACCAGAGCCCCACCCCGGCTGAAGTTTCCGTTGACTTGCCCAGGCGTACCTCCTGCTGAAACGCCTACCTTCAGGGATAACTCGGATGGGGCCCAATGGAAGGAGGCCTCTGCGGGCAAGAAAGGATTGATACGCTCCAATGATGCAGATGCACCATCCGGACTTTGAGCCCAATGAGGACCATCATCATATTTCACCGTGTCCACCAAATGACCCTTGTTGTCGTTCAAGGTAATGCGTTCCCCTCCGTTATTGAGGGATTTATGAAAGACTCCATCAGGCTTTTGACCGTAGATACGTTCGAATAAAGCCGCGTCTCGGGCAAGGATTACAAAAGCACCGGGGGCGACGGTATCCCCCTCCGTAAAGGAATATTCAATACCATCACTAAATTCCCACCCATCCAGATCAATCGAATCCCCCCCAACATTGAGTAGTTCAACAAATTCCAGCTTCTCCATGTCATCGGGTCCATGGTACATGATTTCATTGATCACCACCTGTCCCCAGGAGGAAGAACTCAGGAAAAACAAGAGAGCAAAGCACCCATTGGAAGCATTTCGGAGCATTTGGTTTATTTCACCGAGTTTACGATTCATGACCACCTAGACCTCATTTCTGGTTTGAAGGTTACATGAGGTCGATAGAAAATCGAACAATCTGCTTTCCTGGTCAGACTTTGGATGATGGGCGACGTTTTGGGATCATTCCGAGTTCCTCCTGCAGGAGCCTGCGGATCCGGCGCGGCTCCCATAGGGCATCCACATCCAATGGTGAAGATGCCATAGCTGAGTGTTAAACTCCAAGCCAGGTATGAGATCGAACCAGCGCATGGAGAAGCTGTTTTACGTTTGATTTCGAAATCTTCAGGGTTAAATTGATTTTATCCTTCAATGTTCAAACCATGAAAACCATCTGCACTCTATGGACGCTTTTGATCCTCTCAGCCCAGGCTGGGAATCAAATTCCAAGACCGAATATCCTGATCATTTTCACCGACGACCAAGGCTATGCCGACCTGTCCTGTTACGGAAACCAGAAAAACAAGACCCCGCACTTGGATCAACTGGCCAAAGAAGGCACCCGCTTTACCTCGTTCTATGCCCAGACAGTTTGCGGACCTTCCCGTTCCGCACTGCTGACCGGTCGGCAACCCATCCGGAGTGGAGGCTGGGGAATGCCCGCGGATGAAATCACCTGGGCCGAGCTCGCTCGCGTGGCAGGTTACCAGACGGCATGCATTGGCAAGTGGGATGTTTCGAATCGCAAAGCAATCATTCCACGCATGCCCAATGCCCAGGGTTTCGATTACTACTTTGGTGCCCTGGGGGCAAATGACAATGGCCTGGTAAAATTCCATGAAAACAATGAGGCTGCCGGCAGCACCAGGGACATGGGCAGCCTCACTCGGCTCTACACGGATAAGTCGATCGACTTTCTTCGAAACAAGCGCGCCCCCGGGAAACCCTTCATCCTCTACCTGGCACATACGATGATGCACACGATCATCGATGCGTCGCCGAGGTTTCAGGGCACCTCCGAAGGCGGCCTTTATGGCGACGTGGTGGAGGAGTTTGATCATGAAACCGGTCGTCTACTCGATACCCTGGATGCATTGGAGTTAACCAGAGACACCCTCGTGATCTATACAAGCGACAATGGACCCTGGAACCAGGCAAAGTATACGAGTCAAAAAAAAGGTCATCCCGAGGGGGCTCGATTCTGGGGTGAATCCGGTAAATTACGCAATGGGAAGGGTTCCCCCTATGAAGCTGGTTACCGTTTGCCCTGCATCGTACGCTGGCCTGAAATGGTGCCGGAAGGCCGCGTCAGCGATGCCATCTTTGCAAGTATCGATTTCATGCCAACCTTCGCACGTCTGTGCCAATTTGAAATACCCACAGATAGATATATCGATGGCATGGACCAGACGGATCTTCTTCTCGGCAAGCGTGAGACGGGTCGTCCATACTTTTACTTCGATCGAGCGGGCATTCGAAAGGGCAGGTGGAAATATTTAAAGCCCGATGCACACTTCTTCAATTATGCGATCGAGGATCAACGGAAAAAGTTGGATGAACTTTATGATCTGCAAACAGATCTCGCTGAACGTATCAACCTTGCCGACCAGCACCCGGAAATCGTAGCGGACTTGAAACAAATGCTGGCAGAAGTTGAACTGGGAAAGGCAGTCAAGAAAAGAACGGCACCGAACCAGCCCCGGTCAATCCAATAGGATCACCCATTTGGAAGGGTTTCACCACGGCTCCTTTTCAAGCTGCATTCCTAGCGTGTCGCAAAG
>JAAZXX010000542.1 GCA_014239995.1 Verrucomicrobiia bacterium | reverse complement strand
ACATTTTCTAACAAAAATGTCATATCATTTATTGGTGCTCGATAGCTCATATAACTTTTGATCCTGTATTTGTTAATTTATTTAACGCTATTTTTCGATTTTTAAAGTTAAAAATCTAAATTTCATAAATTTATTGATTGCCTGAATTTTCTAATCCTTGAAGACAAGGCCTCCACCGCTCAATGGAATGTTTTTGAACAGTTGGCAGTTAATCAAGAGATTCCGGAAAGGGGTCCCTCTCCATCGGCAAACTTTTCAACCGGACACCCCAGACCGTTCAGCATGCTGACCCAGAGGGAGCAGAGCGGAGTTTCGCTTGAAGTGTATTTTCGATGTTCTCCATGTTTCAAACCAAGCTTGCTTCCTCCGAGTAACAGGTGCGCTTGATCACGGGTGCCATGAGCCCCGCGCCCATTTTTAAATCCACTGCCGTTGTTCATGCCATGACCGTACCAGATCATGGTGTGTTCCAGCAAGTTGCCACCCGGTACATCCACTTCAGCCAGTTTGTCGCAGAAGCGCGAAAGAGAATTAATTTTGTTAGCGTCAACCCTTTGCAAGCTGGCCAGGTTATCCGGGTTTCCATTGTGGTGTTGCAAACCATGATGGTGTTTATTGACGCCACAATCAGTCCATTTGTACAAATCAACTTCGACCCCATTCATCATGGAGAGCACCCGGGTGGAATCAGTCCTCATGGCCAGCACCATGATGTCGTTCATGGTATGGACCCAGTCGGTACGGGTTTTCGGTTCCAGTTCAAGCCCTTCACTCGAAATGGCAGGCTTGTCCTTCTTCGACCAGGCGTAGTCTCGTTGCAACTGTTGTTCGACTTGGCGCACTGAATCCTGGTAGTCGGCGATGCGTTGCCGGTCCTCGTGACCGAGGTTCTTCTCGAGGGATTTCATCTGGCCAAGCACGGTGTCAAGCACACTTGTCCGGGCCGCGTGGCGTTCCTTGGCCGCAGAGGCGCTTCGTGAATCCTCGGGCACAAACAGCCGGTTGAACAAATCGAGTGGACTTCGAACGGAAGGCAGGGCCACGCCATTGGCGTTGAAGCTCATGGTCACACTCCGTCCCGGCACCCCGGAACCCTCCTGACACGAAACCTGCAAAGACGGAAAACGGGTATCCTGCCCAATACTGTTCGCCGCAACCTGATCCATCGAAATGCTTTTGATCGGGGAGGCATAGTTGGTCTCCAGTTTCGGATCCCCCACCACACCGGTGAGCATCCGACTGGCGATCGAGTGGCCGGCGGTAGCCGGATATTGGGGATGGCACAAACCGGAGAAAACCGTGAGCTCCTTACGATGATGCTCCAGGGACTGAAGGGTAGGGGACAGTTTGAAACCGGTGCCATATTCCTTCGGGAACCAGGATTCATTGGCCGGACCATGGGGATTGAAGATCGTAATCATCCTGCCAGGCACACCACCCTCAGCACGAGCTTTGCGCGGCAGAGAGGCTTCGATGAAAGGGAGTGGCAGCACGGTGCAGGCTCCCCGGATAAAATTTCGTCGATTCATCAAGTTTTTTGGCATGGCGTTTCTTCTGTTACTTGGATTGAAAAGTTTCACTGCCCACCAGGGCATGTATCAGGCTGTGCATACGGTCGTCTTGGGTGGACATCTCATTGACCAGCTCCTGAATGAGGGGCTCATCGGTGAAATTGACTTCTCGATCCAGTGCGTATACCAGCATTTTTTCCACTAAGCAGCGACGGAATTTATCCGCATCCTCAAGAATCACCTTCTTCAAACCGGGCATCCCTTGGAACGCCGATCTGCCAGGCAGGCGACCAACCGTATCGACTGGATGGGTTGGGACCGGCTTCTCGTCGACCAGAATGTGTTCGTGAGTGCGCAGACGACCCACCGCGTCATAGCCTTCGAGAGCGAACCCGATGGGATCGATCTTTTGGTGACAGGATATGCAGGTGGGGTCATTGCGATGCAGTTCCAAAAGTTCGCGGGTGGTTGCGTTGGGCCGGGGTTGCTCGACTTCCTCCAGCGGCGTAACGTTCGGTGGTGGCGGCGGGGTCGGACTGGCGAGGATATTTTCCAACACAAAAGCTCCGCGGGTAATGGGTAATGGCCGCATTCCATTGGAGGTTATCGTGAGGATGCTCCCATGAGCGAGGATTCCTCCTCTTTCCGAGTCCGCCGGCAGGGACACGCGGCGCATATTATCACCCTTTAATTCAGGCAGACCATAGTGACGGGCAAGACGGCTGTTCAAAAAAGTCCAGTCACTGTCGATCAGTTCCAGGCACGAAGAGTTCTTCCGTAAGATTTCGGTAAACACCTGCCGGGTTTCCTCAAGCATATCTTTACGCAAGCCCCATTTCACCCATGGAAACATAATAGGATCAATATCGACACTCATGACTTTTTCCATTCCCAGCCAGCGGGCCGGGAAGGTCTCGCAGAAAGAACTGATTGCCGGAGCGGAAAGCATACGGTCCACCTGTTCTTTCAGGATGTCCTTCTCCAATAGACTTCCGTCATCAGCGGCAGCCCGCAAAAGATCATCGGGCATGGACCGCCAGAGAAAGTAGGACAACCGGTTGGCCAGTTCGTGGGCATTCGCCCTTTGCAGGCCGGTGTTTTTCGTACGGTGCTCGACCCGGCAGAGAAAGTGAGGAGAGCTGAGAATCGAGACCAGGGGAATCCGAAGAGCCTCCCTGAAGTTCTTTGTTTGCTTGCGTTGACTCTGATAAAGAGTAACCAACTCCTCCAATTCACCGGACTTGAGCGGTCGACGCCAGGCACGCGTGGCAAAATCCCGTAACGCATCGGCAACTTTATCCTGCCTGCCACCCATCGAACGCGCAAAATCATGCGGTGGTGGCCAGGTTTCGTTCAGCGGGCCCTCGATTTCGATTCTCTCCGGTCGAATGCCATGTTCCATGTAAAAGCGCATACCCCAGTATCGGTTACCACTGGTACGCATTAAATATTGGACATCATCAATAACGAGATCGAAACGGATCTTGCGGGCTACTCCCACCGGCACCTCGTACTCCCCGAGAACTTCAGAACCCGGCTCCTGCAGTACCCGTATCGCGGGAGGACGGCCTTCGACTTCCTTAAAGCCGTCAACGTGCAGAGTTACCCGATACCGGCCCTCATCGTGAGCAAACCATCGGAAACCCAGGCGCTGAAAATTGTCCCTAAGCTGCATGCCGTAGAAACGGATA
>JAAZXX010000541.1 GCA_014239995.1 Verrucomicrobiia bacterium | reverse complement strand
ATTTATTGTAACATGGTGGGGGGAAACGATGAATTAATCTTCGATGGGGGCTCTCTTGTGGTCGATGCCCATGGGAATGTGGATCAGGTGGGTACTTCCTTCCGTTCACAGTTAATCAAGGTGGATCAGGTGGGCGAGACAAAGCAGGGAAACCCGTCGGTTGTGGATGGTGATGAGGAGAAACTGTTTAAGGCCCTGAGTCTCGGGGTAAGGGATTATGTGTCCAAATGTGGGTTTGAGGACGTGCTATTGGGTTTGTCAGGAGGGATTGACTCTGCCCTGACTGCAGTTATTGCTGCTGACGCACTGGGTGCAGAGCATGTGCGGGGAGTGGGAATGCCTTCCAGTTTTTCATCCCAAGGAAGCAAGGATGATGCCCTTGAACTGGCTCAAAACCTTGGAATACGTTTTGAGGAAATTCCCATTCAGGAACCCTTCGAATCGGTCAAGCACCAGCTCGACCATGTGTTTCGTGGTTATCAGGAGGATGTGACTGAGGAGAATATACAGGCCCGTTTGCGTGGGGTGATCCTGATGGCAATGTCCAACAAATTTGGTGCGCTGTTGCTGACTACCGGTAACAAGAGCGAATTGGCCGTTGGATACTGCACTCTCTATGGAGATATGTGCGGCGGTTTGGCTGTCTTGAGTGACCTGCCAAAAGGCATCGTTTATCGGCTCTCCAGATGGATCAATCGGGCAAAGGAGATTATTCCATCAAGCACACTCTCCAAAGCCCCTTCGGCAGAGCTTCGTCCGGACCAGAAAGACCAGGACAGTCTTCCCGATTACGATGTGCTTGATGCCATCCTGGAGGCCTATGTGGTAGAGCATCGTTCGATGCAGGAAATTGTTGAGATGGGGCATGATTCCGGCCTTGTTGAACGTATGATTCGTCTGATTGATGTCAATGAGTATAAGCGAAGGCAGGCGGCACCGGGATTGAAAGTAAGCTCGTGTGCCTTTGGTATGGGGCGAAGACTCCCCATTGCACAGAGATTCCAGGATCGTTTGAGTTGAGAGTAAAACCGACTTGGTCAGAGATCGCCCATGGATCGTGGCACTGCAAGCAAATTACATGGCCTTTCGGAGGTTCTCGGCCAGGCGTTTGAGGTAATCAAAACTGTAAAGCCCAGTTTGATGTCCGTCGCTGAAATTAAACCTTATGGCGTAGGCACCTATGGGGTTCCAGCCCTTCACGGTAACTCCTGGGTATTCAGTTTGATGGGTCCCACCATGCATGCGCCCAAAAAGGTCTGGTTCACCAGTGTTTTCAGCACTCGGTGAAGCAGCGCGCAGGCGTTCCATGGGGAAAAAGTCCTCGCTTCCATCATTCCACTTGATGGCGACCTCAAAGCCGATCAAATCTATACTTTCCGGTTTTAATGGCATCATTTTCAATGGACAGAGGATCGCATTCATCATGAAAACATGCAAGCACGGGCAACTCTGGCAAGAGCACCATGGATTACCTCACCCGGATCAAACATGGCTTAACGAGGCATTTGAGATCCTTCGCTCCACGAAGGTGAAGTAAGATTTATCTGCCGAATATGGGGGAGGAACGGAGTCCAGAAGGCAGGAAAAGATCATGCAATTCCATGCGCGTACGCATGCCCCTGATTTGGTGAAAATCACTGGTTGATTGCCCTGCCAGGCAAACAGGAGGCGTCGTGATGGGTTCCAGGCAAGTCCGTGGGTTTTTTTGTCAAACACCCTTCCATTGAATTAAAAGGCCGGGTTGACGCGTTAGGAGCTGGCGATGGAGCATGCTTAGTCCTAACATTGTTTGGCGAGTGCAATGCTGATGTCTCACGACTACAAAGGATTATTTCCTTTGAGGATACGGGGAGACTGCTATGGCTTCCAAACTTCCCGAAATGCGATTTTGCCTACTGACGGGTTGCTTTTTTTGAAAACAATGATACGTATAGGTAATAATTTGGGCCTGAGTTTAGGCAGGCTTGAAATTTTTTTCATCCAGACAATGCATGTGTGTAATTTACATCGAGTCTTGGCTTGTGTGGGCATTATTTGGCTCCAGTTGACCTGCGTTGCTGTCAGCGAGACAAGCCCCTCGGACAACCCTGAGACCATCAAGGGAGTGGCTACGGTGAACTCTTGGCCCATGTATCGTGGAAACCCCTCACTTTCTGGGGTGTCTCCAGCAAAACTTCATGGCAGACTGAGTGAGGCATGGGTATTTGAAGCAAAATATGGCATCAAATCTTCTGCTGCCATTGTCGACAACAGGGTGTTTATCGGTTCAGATGATGGCCATCTATATGCTTTGCGCTTGGAGGACGGATCCTTGATCTGGAAATTCGAGACAGAGGGTAACATCGAAAGTTCTCCATTGGTTCTGGGTGAATTTCTATACGTCGGATCCGGGGATGGGTTCGTCTACAAGCTGTCTACCAAAGATGGAAGCCTGGCTTGGAAATATGAGACCGAGGATCAGGTGCTCGGTGCTCCGAACTGGATATTATCTCCAGACAAGAGCGAAACCTGGATTCTGGCTGGCAGTTACGATTTTCGTCTCCACTGCATACGCTCCAGCGACGGCAGCAAAGCCTGGGATTACGAGACCGGGAATTACATCAATGGATCGCCAGCGGTCTCCGAGGGTAAAACAGTTTTTGGTGGTTGTGATGCTTTGCTGCATGTCATCGACCTCGCGGATGGCAGCAAACTTAAGGAAATTGAAGCCGGAGCTTACATCCCCGGTTCCGCGGCGATGATGGGATCGATGGCCTACGTGGGGCACTACGACAACGAGTTTCTCTGTTTTGATCTTGATAAGGGCGTCATTGCCTGGACTTATCGCGATCGTAATTTTCCATATTACGGTTCTCCCTCGGTTGTTGAGGATAAGGTCATCGTTGGTGGGCGCGATCGCCAACTGCACTGTCTGAATCGGCACACCGGGGAAAAAATCTGGAAATTCCCAACCCGTGGTAAGGTAGACAGTTCGCCCGTTGTTGTGGGAGATGAGGTCGTTTTTGGCTCCCAGGACGGGCGCCTTTACCGTCTGGGAATAAATGACGGCATGGAAATTCAAAGCATTGACCTCGGGCAGCCCTTGACCAGTTCACCAGCAGTCATTGAGAACTGGGTGGTTATAGGGAGCGAAGACGGTCATGTCTACGGGTTTCACACCACTCCAGAATCCTGAAAAACTGCCCGCACACCGTGACCATCCATCATA